>JBAUZR010000030.1:0-15301 GCA_049585375.1 Acidobacteriaceae bacterium | reverse complement strand
CTGCTATATTGATCAGCCTGAACAGGAGTACTCACGATGTCGGACATAAGACAGGCGCGAGAAGCGCTGGTGCAGCGCATCGTCGACGGAGCGGGCCAGTCTGCCTTCTCCGAGCGCCGCGCAGCCTTCCAGAACAGCGGCCTTTCCGGCCCCATGGGCGCGCTGGTCGATAAAGTGGCGCGACATGCCTGGCAGGTCACCGACGGAGACATCGCCGCCGCCAAAGCGTCCGGGCGGAGTGAGGACCAGATTTTCGAGATCGTAGTGTGCGCCGCCGTGGGCCAGGCGACGCGGCAGATCGATACGGCAATCGCGGCCCTCGAAATCGCGATCGGGAGGGAGTGAGCATGCGCCTGTCCGTTCTCGACAATGGCCATAGCTTCGGAACGAAGGCCCTCTTCGCGCTGATTCGAACCGTGTCGCGCCAGCCCGTGCTGGACGTGGTCAGGCTGGTGAAGTACCGGCCCGATTTCTACGGCGGCCCCATGCAGACAGTGACCCAGCAGGCAATGCGCGGGCCCTCCCCCTGGTCGGTCGGCGATCGGGAGCTGATGGCGGCGTTCGTGGCGAAGACGAACCAGTGCGAGTTCTGCACGAAGACGCACGCCTCCGTCGCACAACAGGCCTACGGCCAAGGTACGACAGTCGCCGCGTTGTTGGCCGATCCCGAGACCGTCGCGGAGCCCCTGCGTGCCACGCTGCGGATGTTGGGCAAGCTGACCCGCGAGCATGCGGTGGATGCCGAAGATATGCGCGCGGTGCTCGCGGCCGGCGCTTCACGCCGGCAGATCGAGGATGCGCTGGCCGTGTGTTTCTCGTTCAATGTGATCACCCGGCTCGCCGATGCGTTCGGGTTCTTCGTGCCAGGTCCCGAGGCGTTCGACGCCGGCGCGAAGTATTTGGTGGCGCGTGGATATCGGTGAGGGGTTTGCCGTGGGAGAATGCGAGAGCATTTCAGCCGTACCTGAGATTTGTGGCAGCCCCTCCACCAAATTCCACTCAGGTGACAGGTGTGCACTTTCCTCCCAGGTCCGCCCGCGATAGCGTGCGAGGCGAGTAGCGCGTCGGTATGCTCAGGGGGTGGACCGACTGGAATTTGACGGGGTGGTGGTGGGGGGCGGTGCAGCCGGATTGATGGCCGCCATCGAAGCGGGCCGGCGCGGGCGGAGGGTCGCGGTGGTGGAGCATACCGAACGAGTGGGGAAGAAGATCCTCATCTCGGGCGGTGGCCGCTGCAACTTCACCAACATCCACTGCCGGGCGGAGAATTTTCTCTCGGGGAATCTGCATTTCGCCAAATCGGCGCTCGCGCGGTATCGGCCGCAGGATTTCCTGGAGCTGGTCCGGAAGCACGGGATTGCTTATCACGAGAAGACGCTGGGGCAGCTGTTCTGTGACGGATCGGCGGAGCAGATTGTGGACCTGCTGCTGGAGGAATGCGCGGCGGCCGGGGTCAAGATCCTGTTGCGGACGCGGGTAGCAGAGATTGTGCGCCACACGAGCACATTTGTGCTGCGGCTGGAGACGGAGGGGCAGAGGCGGGAGCTGGGAGCGCGAGCGCTGGTGATTGCGACGGGCGGGCTGTCCATTGCAAAGATGGGCGCTACAGGTTTCGGATACGAGGTGGCCGGGCAGTTTGAGGTTCCGGTACGCGAGTGCCGGCCGGCGCTGGTGCCTCTGGTGCTGGGAGAGGTACATCGCGCGGATTGGTGCGACCTGACGGGAGTGTCGGCGGAGGTGGCGGCCGGGGTGGGGGGCTGGCGATTTCAGGAGAAGCTGCTGGTCACTCATCGGGGGCTGAGCGGGCCGGCGGTGCTACAGATCTCGTCGTATTGGCGGGAAGGCGAGGCGGTGGTAGTGGACTGGGCTCCCGGGCGGGATCTGCTGGCACCGCTGCGGATGGCTGGAGCTCGAAGAGATCAGGCGGCGGCTAAGGCGGCGTTGCGAGGGATGCTGCCGGCGCGGCTGGTGGAGCGGCTGCTGGCGCTGGCGGATCCCCAGGTCTGGACGAATGCGGGCCTGGATGCACTGGAGCAGCGGCTGCATGCATGGAGTTTTGTTCCTGCAGGGACAGAAGGGTACACGAAGGCAGAGGTGACGGCGGGCGGAGTGGATACGAATGCCTTATCCGCGCAGACGATGGAGTGTCGCGCGGTGCCGGGATTGTACTTTGTGGGAGAAGTGGTGGATGTAACGGGATGGCTGGGTGGGTTCAACTTCCAGTGGGCATGGGCTTCAGGGGCAGCGGCTGGGCGAAGCATTTAAGTCCCGTGACAGTTACTTGCTGTGAAGAAGCTGCTTGTAGAGTTCGATTGTTTGGTCGGCGATGGCGCGCCAGGAAAAGGTTTGCTCCACCCGGCGGCGTCCGGCTTCACCCATGACCCGGGCGCGTGCGGGATCGTTGAGTAGCCCGAGGATCTTTGCCGCAAGGGCGCGGGAGAACTCGTCCGGGTGGACCGGAAATCCGGTGACGGGATCCTGCTCGAAAGGAACCAGACAGCCGGTGACGCCGTCGACCACGACTTCGAGGATGCCTCCCGTGGCGCTGGCGACGACTGGCGCATGGCAAGCCATGGCTTCAAGATTGATGATGCCAAACGGCTCGTACACCGATGGGCAACAAAAGACCGCGCAATGGCTGTAAAGCTGGATCGCCGCAGCCCGGGGCAGCATCTTTTCAATCCAGATTACGTTGGGATGAGTACGGCGCGCAGTATCCACCTTCTCACGCATCTCCGCGGCGATCTCCGGGGTGTCAGGCGCGCCGGCGCAGAGCACAACCTGGGTGTCGGAAGGAAGATAAGCAAGAGCATCGACGAGATGAGTGACGCCCTTCTGCCGAGTGATGCGGCCAACAAAGAGAACATACGGCCGCGCCGGATCGACCCCGTTTTCGATAAGGGCGGAGGTGTTGGCAGTGCGCTGGTACTCATCGAGATCGATCCCGTTGTAGATCACATGAATGCGGTCGGGATCGATGGTGGGGTAGGCGCGGAGAATGTCCTTCCTGGTGCCTTGAGAGACGGCGATAACGGCATCGGCGGCGTGGATGGCGGTGTCCTCCATCCACGAAGACAGCGCGTAGCCGCTGCCAAGCTGCTCCGCTTTCCAGGCGCGGAGAGGCTCGAGCGAATGAGTGGTCAGGACGAACGGGGTGCCGTGGAGTTTCTTCGCGAGGAACCCCGCCATGGAGACGTACCAGGTGTGGGTATGGACGATATCGACAGCGAGCGACTTCACCTGAAGGAGGTTGAGGCTGAACGCTTCGAGGGCCGTGGTGAATTTCTGCGGTGGCCCCTCGGCCAGGGCAGCCCAGGGCTGCTCCCCGCGGACGTGGAGGCGGCCCTGATCCAGGTGCTGTTCGCCCCAGCAGTGGACTTCCACGTCGATGGAGCGTGCCAGCTCGCGGCTGAGGTATTCGACGTGGACGCCGGCGCCTCCATAAACGGCGGGCGGATACTCTCGGGTCATCAGGCCAACGCGCAAAGGAAACCTCCTGGGGCCGGATTCATCTTAGCGTGCGCTGTGTTGGTGGATGCGGAAACTGGGGGGGTGCAACTTGGCGGCGGGACGGAAGCGCATCGTACATTGGGGGCGTACCGGTAGCGAGGAGGAGCATGCGCTGGAAGGTTCTGGGATGGTGTGCGGCGGCTGCGATGGCGTGCGGGATCGCCGCGGGACAGAGCATCTACACGATGCGGCCCGACGATGCGCATGCCGTGTACCTGACGAAGGCAGAGTTTGGCGCGGTCGGCGATGGCGTGGCCGACGATGCGGATGCGCTGCAAAAAGCAATCGACCAAGCCCAGGCGAAGGTGCATCACGGCATCGTCTTTGTGCCGGAGGGGCGGTATCGGCTGGGCCACACGGTGCACGTGTGGGCCGGGATCCGGCTGATCGGCTATGGGGCCCAGCGGCCCGTGTTCGTGCTGGGCGCGAATACGCCGGACTTCGCGAAGGCCGGACCCACGCCGATGCTGTGGTTCACCGATGAAAGGACCCCCGCAAACACGGCTCTGGCGGATGCCAGCGAGTTCACGTTCTTCAGCGCGGTATCCAATATCGATTTCGAACTTGGCGCAGGGAATCCAGATGCGGTAGCGGTGCGCTTCAACGTCGCGCAGCACAGCTTCGTGGCGCATGCGAATTTCGAGCTGGGCGGGGCGCGGGCGGCGCTGGAGCAGGTGGGAAACCAGGCATTCGATATTCACGTGCACGGCGGACAGTACGGGATCGAAACAGGGAAGACCTCGCCGGCATGGCAGTTTCTGCTGATGGATTCGACCTTCGATGGGCAGACGAAGGCGGCGATCAGTACGCACGAGGCGGGGATGACGCTGGTGCGGGATCGATTCGCGGACGTGCCCGTGGCTGTGGAGATTCCGCAGGGCGAGGTGGAACAGCTGTACGGCCGGGATCTGGTGATGCGGAATGTGCGGGACGCCGTACTCAAGCTGGGCGATGCGGAAAACCTGCGGAACGAGGTGACCCTGGAAAATGTGATTTGTGACGGCATCGCCCACTTCCTGGAGAGCGAAGGACCAGGTGACCGGTTGCGGGTGGCCGGAAGCCGCTTTGTCGAAGAGCGGTTCACGCTGGGGCTGGAGATTGCTTCGGATGGGCGGCCGACGGGGATTCGAGAGGAACACCGGGAAAAGCCGTTGAGTGCCGCGGAGGAAGAGAAAGCGGAGCAGGCGGCATTGAAGACCGATATCCCGCCGCTGCCACCCATGAGCGACTGGGTGAATGTGCAGACGCTGGGCGTTAAGGGCGATGGCGAGACCGATGACACGAAGGCCATCCAAAAGGCGATCAACAACCATCGCGTGCTGTATTTCCCGAGCGGGTTTTATCGGCTGCGGGGGCCGCTGTGGCTGTGGGGCGATTCGGAGCTGATCGGGTTCAGTCCTTTTACGACGCAGTTTGTGCTGGCGGATCATGACTCAGAGTTTGCAGGGACGGGAGGGGCGATTCCGCTGGTAGTGGCGCCGGATAGCGGCGCGAACATTGTGACCGGAATCGGGATCGCGACCGGCAACGACAATCCGCGGGCAATGGGCGTGCAGTGGCTCGCCGGACCGCATTCGCTGCTGGAGGATGTGGATTTTTGGGAGGGGCGGAGTGAGCATGTCGAGGCGCTGGAGCCGGCGGCGCCAAAGCCGCTGCCGCGGGACCAGCGTTCGCCGATGGAGGCGAATGCGCAGTATCCCAGCCTGTGGGTGAAGGGCGGCGGCGTGCTGCGCGGGATCTGGTCGCATGCAACGACGGCGAAAGCGGGGCTGGTGATCGAGGACACGAAGCAGCCGGGAGAGATTTATCAGTTTTCGTGCGAGCACCACATGCAGAACGAGGTGCGGCTGCAGAACGTGCAGCACTGGCGAATCTATGACCTGCAAACGGAGGAAGAAAATCCTGCAGGGCAGGATGCGGTGCCTGTGACTCTGGACGGGGCGCACGACGTAACGTTCGCGAACACGTATATGTATCGGGTGTCGCGGACGGTGCTGCCGAAGCCGTATGCGGTGGCGGCGCACGATGCGGATGGAGTGCAATTCGACAACGTGAAGGTGTTCAGCCAGACGCGGCTGGCGTTCGACAACAGCGTGCACGAGGACGACGGACAGGAGAAGAACGGGGGCGTGGACGTGCGGGCCCATCATTTTGTGCACTTCGCGCTGACGAAGGACGCGCGACCTGGAGCGCCGCTGAAGCTGCCCGATGCCTTTGCGCCAGGGGCGAAGCTGGAGCGGGTAGCGACGGGCTACAGCAATGCTGATGGGCTGACGGCGGGTCCTGACGGAGCGGTGTACTTCAGCGATGCAGCTCGGCACCGCATCTACCGGATCGATGCAGAGACAGAAAAGGTGAAATTGCTTTCCGATACTGGAAAGGATTCGCCGCAGGTGCTGGGGTGGGCTGGCGTGGATGGGTCAGGACGTGGCGAACTGCTGGCGATCAATCGGGAGAAATCGGTGATGGCCGTGGATGCGGCGACGGGAACGCTGTCGCAGATCAACGCCGAGGATGTAGCGCGACCAGACACGGTGCTGCTGCTACCGGTGGGACTGCACAACGAACTGGTATTCCTGGATCGAATGCTGGGCCATGTGGGGTACACCTATCGGGTAGGAAGCAACACAGCGATCAGGAGCGGGCTGGAGCCGCAGGAGCGGGATTATTTCTATGCGCCGGGGACTAATGTGGCTGTGATGGGAGGGGCCCAGAGCTGGAAGTGGCGTCCGCTGCTGGAGAGTTCGCAACTGGCGCCGTTTGCGATCGGGGAAGCGCACTTGATCGTGAGCGAGGACGACGCGAAGACGTGGCGGGGAGCGCTCGAGTCCGGGGAAAAGCTTACGACGAAGTTGTTCGCTGAGCGCGGAGGCACGTCGGTAGTCGAGGACGCGGCGGGGAATGTGTATATCGCAGGCGGGCAGGTGTATGTCTACGATCAGGACGGCAAAGAAGAGGGCGTGCTGGAGGTTCCCGAGCGGCCGGGGAGTTTGTGTTTTGGGGGCAAGGATGGCAAGACACTGTTCATCGGGGCGCGGGGCTCGGTGTACTCAATCGCGACTCGTGCTGCGGGCCAGGGCCACGCGGCTGGCCATTAGAATCCGGCTCGTTCCTCTCATCCAAATGACAAAGCGAATCGAGAGCGTTCAATGCGAACCATCACTTTAGAGGAACATGTTTCCACGCCTGCCTTTCTTCAGGCGGTGGATGCGCACAGTCAGCGCGACCTTGCGAACGAGTTTATGCGCAGAGTGCGCGAAAAGCTGGTGGACCTGGGTGCGGGGCGGCTGGCCGATATGGATGCCGCCGGGATCGACATGCAGGTGCTGTCGCTGGCCGGAGGCGATATGGACCGGCTCGAATCGGCCACCGCGTCGTCGCTGGCGCGCGATGTGAACGACGCGCTGGCCACCGCGGTGGAGGCTCATCCCGAACGCTTTGCGGCGTTTGCCACGGTGAACCTTCAGGATCCTGCGTCGGCGGCGAGCGAGCTGGATCGGTGCATCCGACGGTTACGTTTTACCGGGGTAATGGTGAATGGCACCACGCGAGGCGCGTTCCTCGACGATCCGCGGTTTCTGCCGTTCTGGGAGGCGGCCCATGATCTCGAGGTCCCTGTGTATCTGCATCCGGCGCCGCCGCCGGAACCGGTGCGGGCAGCGTATTTTGGCGATCTGCCTCCGGTTCTCGGATTCATGCTCTCGACGGCGGGTTGGGGATGGCACGTGGAGACCGGGATGCACGCTCTGCGGCTGATGGTTTCCGGACTTTTTGAGCGGCTACCTGGGCTGCAGATCATCATCGGTCACATGGGCGAGGATCTGCCGTACTCGCTGGCACGCGCGGACGCGGTCCTGTCCCGCGCTCGCGGCCAGGCCAGCCGCTCCATTGCCGAGATCTTTCACCAACATTTCCATATCACCACCAGCGGCTACTTCACTCTGCCGCCTCTGCTGTGCGCGCTGGAGGTCGTGGGCGCGGACCGCATCCTGTTTTCGATCGATTATCCCTTCAGCTCCACGGAGACGGGGCGGAGGTTTTTGGATTCGTGGCCCCTGAACCCGGCGGATCTGCATAAAATGGCGCACGGGAACGCTGAACGGTTGCTGAAGCTGGCGGGTAAGCAGGGGGCAGGAATTAGGGTGTAGCGGACAGCAGTGCTCAGCGCAGGCGCCGGAGGCTTTCAACGGAAGGGACGAAATACCAGGAGCCGGTGAGCGGCTGGGTGTAGCGGGTGAGGGCGTCGCGGGTACCGTTGACGAGGCCGGCCATGCTGTCCAGCATCTTCGCAAGGCGCTGCTGATCGGCGCTGAATCCTACGAACATGGTTCCGTGGTCGTGGACGCCGCCCCAGGGCATGTTGCGTCGAAAGATCTCGCCGAACTCGTCCTGATCGGTGCGCGCTACATGGGAATCCGACGGCTTATTGGTGAGCTCGACGCTGTCGAGCTTTGTGCGTCCCATGATGGCTTCCTGGCGATCGGTGGGAAGGGCTTCCCATGCTGCCACCTGGTGCTTCCACTTCTGCAGCAACAGCACGGAACCGGCCGCGCCGGGCTGGCCTTCGGGGATGAGGGCCGCGTTGGGAGCGTTGAGCAGCGTGGGATTTTCCGAGCCGTCGATGAAGCCGGTGAGGTCGCGATCATGACGGTAGGGCCAGCTGGCGGTTTCGTCGGCGAGCGTGGCGAATGCGCCGAGGTCGCTCAACACGGTGCGGGCCATATCGAAGAGAACGTCAAAGGCGCTGCCGGAGAGCCAGACGAGCGCGTCGTGCTGGGTGGCGGGCATGACGAATCCGTCGGTCCCGCGAATCTCTCGATTGAAGCCTTCGAGGTTGGGCGGGGCGTCGCCGGGAACAAGGGTGCGCCACAGTTCCGGCCGAAAGCCGATGACAAAGTTCACGCCTCCGGTCGTTGTCCGCGGCTCACGGATCGCGGAGACGGCGGAAGCAAACTCCACGTGGTGGGTTGCGTCGAGAAGATCGAACTCCAGGTAGGCATGAGACGACGTTCCCAGAGCGAAGATTCCGGCCTGCGGGGTGAACATGCAGGCATTTTATCGGGGATGGATCGGAGGAAGGTGCTTCGCCCAGGCCGGCTGCGTTATTTGCGGATGAAGTACATGAGCCAGCTGGCGGCGATAACGGAGCCGACGAAAAGGACCCAGCAATAAACGCCATATTTGACCATGGCGCGCGGGGTGGCGCGCTGGGTGATGGCGAAGACCACCGAAGCAAAGGTGGCGAAGAGCAGGACGGCGGTGAAGTGGGAGGGGGTGAACACTAGAGCTTCCTCCCAATGCGGAGGTTGTGGGCGTCAACGGCAGCGACGAAGTTGAGGAGTCCGGCAACGACGACGAACTTGGTGCCGTAGTCGGCGGTGACGAGCTGGACGGTGCTGGCGCCGAGGGAGAAGAGGCGCGCGATGAAGTAGAGGACACCGGCGCCGAGATCGCCGGCGAAGCCCAGCATGTCGAGAGGATCGCCGGTATTGGGGGCGTAGACCTTGGCCTGCATAGCGAGGCCGAGGGAAAACATGAGGGTGATGGCGAGGAAGAGAAGGAGGGCGCGAATCCAGTGGCGGGTGAGGAGGTGTCCGGCGCCGGGAACGAGCCAGCCGAGGATGAGTGCGGAGTAAGCGAAGCCCTGGTTTGGAGGGGCTGCGGGAGTCTGCGCTTTCGAGGCCATCTCTTAACGAATATACAGGGGCAGGGCGCAGCTTGTAGCCGATAGGTTTGAACCGGTTAGCGGAGAGGCGGTGCGCTGGGCTAGAGATTTCAGCAATCGGCGGTCGATATGCGGGTGGACCGCGATGTGCCTGACTTTCGCTTCGCTCAGGATGACAACCTTGATGAGAACGGGCGTGCTGGTTGGCACGCCCGTTTGGTTTGGTGCGGGGGTTTAGTGGAATTCCGCGAAGGGGATGGGCAGGATGGGGGTGCCTTCGAGGCGGACGGCATCGAGTTTGGAGGGATCGAGGCCGAGGGCAAAGAGAATCGAAGGAGCGACCTGGTTGGTGCCCACGCTGGTGGAGACGGTAGCGGGCTGCATGTTGGGATTTTCGACGAGGAGCATCACGTTGGTGTCGTCATGCGCGAAGCCGCCGTGCTCGGCGAGTTTAGCAGCGCTGCCGGTATACGTGGCGCCGACGTTGGGGGTGACGATGATGTCGGGCGTCCGCGGGTCGAGGCCGGGTCCCAGGCCGGGCTTGTTGTAGTTGAGCCAGAGCGACGGGCCGTAGAAGAGCATACCCAGTTTGACCGTCGATGCGTTGGCCTCGATGGTGTTGACGGCCGACTGGGTATTGGCACTATTGGCGAGCCAGAGGAGGGAGACATCGTCTTCGGTGGGTCCGATGCCGCCGGTGGTGGCCGGCGATTCGGAGGCGGGTAACAGGCTGGCGAGGAGATTGGCGGGGGATTCACCGTTGCTGTTCTTGCCGGGGACCGCCTGGTAGAGGTGGGGATCGATGGGAGACTGGCCGTGCTTGGCCGTGACGATGAAGAGAGTGGAATCGTAGAGGCCCTGATCCTTGAGCTCCTGGATCATCTCGCCGATGGCGGCGTCCACAAATTTGATCTCCTCGAGGAGTGGAGCGGTGGGCGTGCCCTCGGCGTCGGTATAGCCGCCGGTGGTGCTGTCGCTGGCTTCGATGAGCTTCTGGCCGACGCTGACAGCCTGGAAGTTCATGCCGAAGATCGTGGGTACGCGGGCTTTGCCGCCGTCGTGGGTCTTGCCCTCGATTTCGTTGAGGATGGCGTTGACCTTGAGGGTGTCATAGCACTGGATGTTCTGGAAGCTGTTGGTCCAGGCAGTGGTGTCGGATCCGGGATCGGGAACGGAGGCGCAGGAGATGCCGGTGCCGGGGGTGGTGACACCAGGCAGAGCGACGACGCTGGAGTTGATTTCCGGAGCGTAGAAGTCGTTAAGGGTGAAAGGCCCGGGGCCATTCACGGCAGAGTAGGCAGGATGCTTGTCAGACCAGGCGGTGTAACCGCCAGCCTGGTGGATGACGCTGAAGATGGTGTTGACGCGAACGAAGTTCCACGGCCAGACTGGCGCGCAGCCGGCGGCCGGATTGCGAATGAGCCGCTGGGAATCGATGGAGGCCACGCCACCGTCGGTGAGGCCGGCTCCGGGAGCACCGCCATTGAGCTTGGTCTGGTCGATATCGATGCCCTCTTCATACTCGGTGGTGGTGCCGGTTGGCTTAGCGCCGGGCGTGCAGGGACCGGCGGCGAGTCCGTTGCCGGTGGTGACGGCGGGCGCATCGAGGGAGCGGTCGTAGGAGACGTCGTAGTAAATGCCCATAGTGCGCGGGGTGGCGCCGGTGACGATGTTCATGAGACCGGGGAAGGAGTCGGAGGGTTTGGAGGTGCTGGCGTTGACGAAGTTAATGCCGGTTTTGCCCAGGGAGGCAAGATTGGGGCAGTAGGGAGAGCCATTATCGACGGTGGCGATTCCCCGGGAGCAGTTGAGGTAATCGACGGCGTGCATGCCATCGATGCTGATCAGCAGGACATGATGAATGGGGGTGCGACTCCAGTCATCGTTGTCCTGCGCATGCGCCGCGGTGAGGGCGACGCAGACTCCCAGCAGAAACAGAGAGAGCTTTTTCACGTGGGCCTCCGATCGTGCCTTTCCTGTTTAAGGGGCAGGGACGAGGGGTGCCATCACATGGTCGTCAATTTTCAGTGAAATCGAGCCGCGCGATTGGTGGAAGATGAAGAGCTGTTCAGGATCACATCATCTGCCAACGGCGCGGCGCGTTATGGCGTCTCTCCGGGCGTGCCGTCTTTGAGGAGGGCGGTCGCGCGCTGGAGATAAAGGAGGATCTGCTCGGGCTTTTGGCGCTCGGCGCCGGATCCGGGCTGCGTCGGCAACTGGTTCGCCTTGTCGAGGAGAGCCTGCACGGCGGCCTGGCTCTGCACGTAGAGCTGCGGGAAGCGGGCGATCTGCTCGCGCGCAGTTTCGGGGTGATAGCTGAGGCGGTCGCCGGTCTGCCAGGCGTCTATGAGGACGTTAGGAGACCAGGACGTCGGCCAGATGGAGTTCATGGCGTCGTAGGCGCCGTGGAGGCGGGCGATGGAGCCCGGGAAGCCGTCGAGCTGGGCGCGGGCGGCGAGCGAGCCAGGAGCACGCCGTACTTCAATCCGCACCGGCGTGTGAACCGAGTAGCGCGGAGTCAGGATGACGGTGGTTAGAGTGTTACCTTCATAACGCCAGCCGGTTTTGCCGGTTTCCTGGCCGGTGAAGGCGAGACCCGTGCCGTTGACGGTGACAGAAGCGGGCGGCCAGTCACCGGGAAGCTCGATCTGATAGGCACGCTGCTCGATCATGCCGGGGTAGCTGCCTTCAACGGGGGCGATGGAGACGGTGAGGGAGTCGCCTTGCTGGGCGGCGGAGAGCGGCGTCCAGGTGCAGATCCCGCGTTTGTAGGCCTCCGAACTGCTGGCGTCGTTATAGAGGCGGTAGGCGCTGGTCTGGTTGTCGGCGAGGGGATAGACACGGACGATGAGAGGATCGATGGGCTTCTCGCCGGTGTACTCCATGGGCGGCTCGCGGGGAATGATGGCACCGGCGGGGACGTAGACGGGGATCTGATCGATGGAGAACGAACGGGTAACTTCTTTGGGCCCGGTGAAGAGGCGGCCGGTGGCGCGCTCAATCCAGGAGCCGGGCGGGATCCAGAGAGATTCGGCGGCGAGCCCGGTGGTCGAGTCGGCGGCGGTAACGATGGGGGCAACGACCATGTTCTTGCCGAAAACGTACTCATCTTTATTGTCGTAGGCGGCGTCGGCTTCGGGCCAGTCGTAGTAGAGAGGATGAAGAAAGGCGACGCCAGTGTCGTAGGTGCGGCGGCCTTCGGTGTAGAGGTAGGGCTGCAGGGCGTAGCGCTCACGGAAGGTGGCGCGCATGACGGAGGAGTAGGGCTCGGGATAGGCCCAGATACGGCGTTCGGCGTCAGGATTCTTGGTTGTGTGGGTGCGGAGGATGGGGCTGAAGGCGCCGAACTCGACCCAACGGGTGAAGAGCTCGGGATTGACAACGCCGGGCATGTGGCCGCCGATGTCGTGGCTCCACCAGGCATAGCCGACGTTGGCGGCGGTAGCGGTGAACCAGGGCTGGAAGGCGAGAGAAGGCCAGACAGAGAAGGTGTCGCCGGAGAATCCGATTTGATAGCGGTGATTGCCCAGGCCGCCCCAGCGATGGAAGAGTAGTGGGCGCTTGCCTTCGCGCTCCTGATCGGTGAAGTGGACGTAATTAAGCCACCAGGTTGGGTTGACGCCGGGAGTCTGGGTGTTGGCCTCCTGCTGCCAGTCGAGCCACCAGAAATCGATGCCCTGGCGTTCGAGAGGGTGGTGGAGGAGATCCATGTAATTGGTGGCGAATTTCTTATTTGTAATGTCGAACGGCACATATTTGTGAGTGGCGGGATCGATGCCCATAGCGCGGGCCATGGCGGGGTAAGCCTTTTCCCAGGGCTGAACGCCGGAGGCGGGATGAAGGTTCATGGTGACCTTCAACCCCTGTTCATGGACGTGATGGAGGAACGCCGTGGGATCGGGGAAGAGCAGGGGGTTCCACGTGTAGCCGGACCAGCCCAGGGCGTGTCCAGACTGATCGGTTTCATGCATGGCCTCAAGCTGAGTGCGGTTGAGGTGCCAGTCCATATCGATGACGAGGACATCCAGGGGAACCGTGTTGTCGTGGAAGCCCTGGATGAGGTGATCGAGTTCCTGGTCGCTGTAGGCCCAGTAGCGGGACCACCAGGCGCCGAGGGCGAAACGGGGCGGGAGCGGGATGCGTCCGGCGACGCGAACGTAATCCTGGAGGGCCAATTTGTAATCGTGACCGTAGCCAAAAAAGTACCAGTCGAGTCGATCGCCGGCGGGACGCTGCATGACCCAGGGCCAGGGGCTTTTCTCACCCTGGGCGAAGGTGAAGTCGTCGGAGTCGAAGAGGGGGCGGGTGGAGTCGTCAACGAGAGCCCAGCCGGAGCGGGAGACGAGGCCCTGGCCGATAGGCTCGCGAGTATGGCTGCCGAAAGCGCCGTCGAGGGTGCGGGTGGTGCCCTGGAGGTTTTCGGGGTCGGAGAGGCCGGGATGCCAGGTGACGGTTTTGCCGTCGAGAGTGAAGGTAATGGTGAGGTCGTCGGCGGAGAAGCGGCCGTGGTCGGGCCCGTCGTCGTTGTAGCTAAGGTGGAGGGCTGAGGTCTCGAGCGTGAGGGCGTGGCGGGAACGGTGGGCGGTGAACTGCGGGACGGGCAGGCGGCGATTCAGGAAGACAAAGGAGGGATGGTCCTCGAACTGGCGGTCTGCGGCCCACTCCATGCGGATGAGTTGCGGCGTAAGGACGGTAAAGCGGGCATCACCGAACTGCACGACGGCGCCGGGACTGGCGATCGGGTTGTAGGAAGCTTCCGGCGGCGGCGCGGTGGATTGCGCGCGGGCGGGTACAGAGAGAACGGCGGCAGAGGCGAGCAGGGCGCAGAGCGCGCGCAGGGCAGAGCGAAGCCCTTGTAATGGCATGAAGCTGATGGTAACTGATCAGGACAGGGAGCAGGGAGTCTCCCGACTCCCTGCTCCCTAAATGCGGACGAGTTCGCGCTGGATGCGGCCGGTGACGGTGGCGTGGTCGCGGGAGGTGATCATGTTGACTTCGCTGCGGACGCCAAATTCGGGCAGATAAATGCCGGGCTCGACCGAGAAGCAGGTGAAGGGCAGGATGCGGCGGGTGTCGTGCGTTTCGAGGTTGTCAAGGTGGGCGCCGGCGCCGTGGATCTCGGTACCGATGTTGTGGCCGGTGCGGTGGGTGAAGTACTCGCCGTAGCCGGCGGCGCGGATGACGGAGCGGGCGGCATCGTCGGCCTCGAAGCCGGCGATCGGGCGGCCTCCATCGGTAAAAGCGGAGCGGACGGCGTCAATCGCGGCGTCGCGGGCGTCGCGGACGCAGGCGAAGATGATGCGCTCGCGTTCGGTGGGCTCCCGATTGACGACCCCTGTCCAGGTGATGTCGTACCAGACGGAGCCGGGAAGATTCTGGCGAGCCCAGATATCAATGAGGAGAAAAGAGCCGGAAGAGATGCGTCGGCTGGAGGCGGAGGTGGGCTCGTAGTGGGAGTCGGAGCTGTTTTCGTTCACGGAGACGTTGGGGCCGTGGTCGGTGGTGAGGCCGGCCTGCTCCATGGCATCGCGGAACCAGAGCATCATTTCGTATTCGGACAGGGGGGCGCCGGCGCGCGCGCGGCTGCCGATGAGCTGGAAGCCCTGGCCGACGATGTCGTCAAGGGCGCGCTGCGCGGCATAATGGGAATCAATTTGGGCTTCGGTGAGCACGGCCTCAAAGAGGGAGACGAGGTCGGCAGAGCTGACGATCTCCTTGCCGAGGGAACGGAGAAACTCGACGGTGCCGGCATCGACCATGGAGACATACATGATGGAGTTGTTGGGGGAGTACTGCATGGCGATACGGGTTAAGGGAGTGAGCATGGAATCGAGTCCAATCTCGAGCTCCTGCCACGAGGAGTAGACGCCCCTGGAGCCAGGGAGGGCGTCGAGTTTGCCCGCTTCGATGCGGTGGACAAGCTTGCGGGGCTCGCCTTCAGCGGGGATGACGTAGTACCACCGGCGGCTCACCAGGCCGGTGTCGGGGAGGCCGAGGATGGAAGCGGCAATCGGATCGCGGTGGTGATGGTCGTAGAAAAGCCAGGCGTCGAGACGGGCGGCACGGAGGGCCGCCTGGATAGTGTCGAGATCCATGAAACTAGGGTATAGGGTGCAGGGGGTAGAG
>JBAUZR010000029.1:0-4127 GCA_049585375.1 Acidobacteriaceae bacterium | reverse complement strand
GTACACGGTCGCCCGCAGGAATCCGATTTGCTTTCAGAGCATCCCCCGGCATCCGTCGGTCACCCGTACGGAATCGCTGCCGCAGCGAATGCGTTCGTTCTTCAAACGAGTAGGATCAACGGGAAGGCGGTGGGCCGCGCCGGTCTTGATGCTCCCGATTGAAACGGTTCAATCCCGCAGCAAACTCTACGCCGCGCATCTTTTCACTGTCAAGCCAACCCGCTCCCGCCGACGCAGAGCGCACAGTGTTTCCCTACGTTATTTCCACCGCGGTCGTTGCGTGGACGATTGACGCGCCGAAGGTCAGGCTGTTAGCCATAACTCATGTCGGCATGGAATCTGTCAGGAAAAGGACGCGCAATGAATCTGTCTTCCCGCTCGCCTTTCCGGATCTGCCGCTCGGATGACTTCCCCCTCGCCCGCTTAGATCAGCAGGAGATTACGCTGTGAAATTGCATTCTCGCGCCCTCGCCGCCTCAGTCCTCGCGCTCTTTATGTTGTGCGGCCCCACCCACGTTGCAATCGCTCAGACATCCGACGCCACGATCGTCCCCGGGAAGGTCATCATCGACACCGACATCGGAGACGATATCGACGATGCTTTCGCGATCGCCCTCGCTCTGTCGAGCCAGCGCGTTCAGGTGCTCGGCGTCACGACCGCATTTGGAGATACTGCTCTTCGCGCGCGTCTGGTCGAGCGTTTCCTCCATCAGACTGGGCACAGGTCAATTCCCGTTTATGCCGGCCCCCCAACCAAAGCCCCCGGCATCTTCTCCCAGCGGCGCTATGCGGAGCAATTCCCTGCGCGCGCGTGGCCGGACGCCGTTGGTTTCATTCTCGATCAGATCCGCCGTGCCCCCGGACAAGTCACATTGATCTGCATCGCGCCGCTCACCAATGTCGGTGCTCTTATTGAGCGCGACCCCGTCACATTTCGCAAACTCAAACGCGTCGTGATGATGGGGGGCTCGATTCACCGCGGCTACGGCGATCTTGGCTATCTCCCTGATCACGGACCCAGTGCAGAATGGAACATCCTCATGGACATTCCGGCCGCGAAGAAACTCTTTGCCTCCGGTGTTCCCATCTACATGATGCCGCTCGACTCGACTCAGCTGAAGTTGGACGAAGTGATGCGCGATCAGTTGTTCAGCCAGGGTACCCCCATTACCGATAACCTGGCGCTGCTCTACCAGCAGTGGACCGAAGCCACTTCCAACCCGACGCCCACTCTCTTTGACGCCATGGCCGTCGCTGACGTTCTCGACCCTTCTCTCTGTCCCACCATCCCCATGCACATCGAGGTAGACGAAGGCGGATTCACCCGCGACACGCCGGGCTCGCCGAATGCATATGTATGTCTCCGATCCGATTCAGACGCCTTCTTTCCCTTTTACTTCCATACGGTGCTGGACCTTCCGGATCAGAAGCGTGACACGCCCTGAGCGACCCCAGTAGCACGCCCGGAGCTGGGGCAGTTGACCGGTAGAATTTCGAGCCTCCAGGCATTTCGGCTGCGGCCCGGAGCACCGTAAACATAAGCCGTTCGCGTATTTTCGAAATGGGTAAATTCGCATGCTGAACAGGCGACAGTTTGCCGGCGGCCTCACGGCCTCATGGTGGGGTGCCATGACGCAAAAGACAGCGTTGGCAGTGGCTGCGCTGCGACCTCGGACCGATTCACAGCAGTCCATGCGGCGGTTGCAGCAGAACTTTGCCGATCTGCGTTTCGGCATGTACATTCACCTGAACATGGCCACCTATGAAGGGCGCGAGTGGGGCGACCCAAAGACCTCTCCCGCTATCTTCAATCCGCGGCACCTTGACACGGATCAGTGGGCACGGGCGGCCCTTTCTGCAGGAATGAGCTATGGCTGCCTGACCACCAAACATCACGA
This sequence comes from Acidobacteriaceae bacterium, assembly GCA_049585375.1. Classification (GTDB taxonomy): domain Bacteria; phylum Acidobacteriota; class Terriglobia; order Terriglobales; family Acidobacteriaceae; genus Palsa-343. The sequence continues at coordinate 2,229 of JBAUZR010000029.1, read as the reverse complement.
CGGATTTTGTCTTTGGCCCACGGCCACCAGCAGCCCCAGCGTGAAGCAGGCTGCTTATCGCGAAGATATCGTTCGCGCCTATGTCGATTCCTTCCGCCGGCACGGGCTCAAAGTCTGCTTGTATTTCTCGATTCTGGATCTGCGCGCCAATATCAGGCCATACGTGATCACGCCTGAGAAGATAGCGATGATCAGGGATCAGCTTACCGAGTTGCTGACTAACTATGGGGAAATCACCGCACTGGTGATCGACGGCTGGAACGCGGCGTGGAGCCGGATCAGCTATGAGGAAATGCCCTTCCTCGACATCTACAACCACGTGAAGGCGCTGCAGCCAAACTGCCTCGTGTCCGACTATAACGAGGGGCGATTTCCCGCGCCCGCGCTTTATTATTCGGATGTTAAGCAGTACGAGCAGCACGCTGGCCAGGCGATCCCGCCGCACAGCATCATTCCTTCGCAGTCCGCGAATACCCTCCAGAGCGTCTGGTTCTGGAAGGAGAGCTTTCCCACGGAAGCTCTGCGCCCGGCCGCGCAGGTCGTCAACGAATGGCTGATCCCCTTCAACCAGCGTCACTGCAATCTCATCCTGAATGTGGCCCCCAACCGCGAAGGCCGTTTCGACCAGAACGCGATTGACCGCCTTGCCGCGATCGGACAACTTTGGAAGGAAAGGCAGCCAGCTCCTCAGTTGGAGCCCGCCGTCGTGATTACCACGCCCAACCTCACGTTCGCGCAACCGTCGTATGCGAGCAGTATTGCCGATACGAGCGGCCCGGACCTGGCGAACGACAATAATCCGGGCACGTACTGGATTGCCGGCGAGGGCCAGACCTCGGGATGGCTGGAACTGCATCTTGAGAGGCCAACCGCGTTCGATACGGTTACGGTCATCGAGCCGGTTTATCTCGACGACTATGGCACGACGAGCCGCATCGTCTCCCATCGTGTGGAAGTGCGGAGCCGCGGAGCCTGGCAGACAATCCTCGAAAGGGGCGTGGGCGGCGTAAATGTCTACCGCGTCCCGAAGACCACCGCTGAGCGGATCCGTCTGACCGTATCAGGACGAGGGCTGTCCCCGGGAGTCGCAGAGTTTGGCCTCTATGCCAACGATCCCTCCTGAAGCTCCCCGGCGCTGCCTTTTTTCCGAGTGGCCCTGTTGGATGGCACAGATTCGCCGTGTCCCGGTCTTTTTACCATCACAGGCTTGCCGAACAGCCGTTTCTCGCGTAACGATGGTGCAGCGAGACGCCTGCCTTTGCATCCCACCGTTTTGGTCTTCGACTTTGACGGAGTCCTGGCCGACACCGAATCGCTGCACTGGCGATCATGGGCGGAGGTTCTGGCTCGCCATGGCGAATCGTTCACCTGGGAGGAATACTGCCAGGTGGGACGAGGCTTGCGCGACGAGCAGATGGTGATGAATCTTCACCGTCTTGATCCGGGGGTCCGCGATGTCCTCCATCGCTCCATCGCCGAACGCCAGGCCATGGTGCGGCGCTGGTGTCAAACCGAGTCCCCCATCAGCCTCGCCACGGCGCAGATGATCCGGGGACTGACCGCTTGGCGGCTGGGCCTCGTCACCAGTTCCGACCGGGCAGACGTGGAGCCACTGCTGCAGGCCGCGGGTATCCATAAGTGCTTTGCCGCGCTGGTTTACGGGGGCGAAACCCATCGCACCAAACCCGATCCCGAACCCTATCTGCTGATCCGCGAGAGGCTCGAGGCCGATGCGGGCTTTGCCCTCGAAGACTCCGACGCAGGGATGCAGAGCGCAACCGCAGCTGGATTCACGGCGATCCGTGTGCACAGTCCGGCAGAACTGCCGGTGCTGGTGACGAATCTGTTGGGATCGCTCTCCGATCGATAACAAAAAAATCAACCGCTGTGCGGATCAGCCGGCCTGCCGCGGAGGGTTGACCACCCGGGCGCTTCCCACGATTTCGACCAGCGAATTGCCAGGAATCCATTCGACTGCCATACAGGCGCGCGAGGGCGCTCGCCCCGGACTGAAGCACGGATGGTAGATCTTATTCAATGCCTCGTACTGCGCCTGGTGGGCTTCGAAACGAGCCTTGCCCGTGGGCATGGGCGCACCATCGGCCAGCGGCAGGCAGAGGAACACCTCGAGGTGCAGGATGGTGTCCATCGTACATCCCTGGCTCTCCAAGTCTTTCTTCAGTGCTTCCATCGTTCGCGCCGCGTGCTTCTCAAAAGGATCCATTACGC
>JBAUZR010000028.1:0-1775 GCA_049585375.1 Acidobacteriaceae bacterium | reverse complement strand
CCCAGGGACCGTCCTCAAATTCCTGCAGCGCCGCGGCGGCGGCTTGGGCATCGTCGGCACGGTAGACGCTCTTGAGCTCCTGGGCGACCGGTTTGCGTTCCTTGCAGGAGCAAAAATCCAGGGAATTGCGGATTAAATGCACAATGCAGGTCTGGATTTGCGTCTCGGCAAAGACCGCGTTGATGGCCTCCGGAAATCCCTTCAAACCGTCCACGATGGCGATCAGAATATCGTTCACGCCGCGGCTTTTGATCTCCGTCATCACCCGCAGCCAGAACTTGGCCCCTTCGGTTTGCTCGATCCAAATCCCCAGCACGTCCTTGCGCCCCTCCGGGGTCACCCCGATCGCCAGGTACACCGCCTTGTTGCGCACCGTGCCTTCATCGCGCATCTTCACCCGCAGTGCATCGAAGAACACCAGCGCGTACAACGGGTCCAGAGGCCGGCTCTGCCAGCGGCCGACTTCCTCGAGCACCGCATCGGTCACGGTGGAAATCAGCTGCGGGGAGGCCTCAATGCCATACAGATCACGCAAATGACCCTGGATCTCCCGCACGCTCATACCACGCGCGTACATCGAGATGATCTTGTCGTCGAATCCAGGAAATCGGCGCTGATACTTCGCGATCAGCTGCGGCTCGAAACTGCCGCGCCGGTCGCGCGGTATCGCCAGTTCAATCGCCTCGTTCTCCGTCAGCACCGTCTTCTTGCTGTAGCCGTTGCGCCGGTTAGCGCTCTTCTCGGCTTCGGAAACCTCCTCCTGCGCCGAATCTGCAAGGTGATGGTCCATCTCAGCGTTCAGAACCCGCTCAGCCAGAGCTTTCTTCAGCTCTCCGAGCAATCCCTCGGAGGAAAAGATCGTCTTCGGATCTTTATCCTTCAGCAACTCATCCAAAATCTCGTTCTTGATCGCCATACTCTGCCTCCTGGTTTAAAGTATGGCTCAGACACAAAAAATCAGACACTCCCGAATCCGCTTTGCGCACCATCTCCATGAAAATCCGCCAGTGACAGGGGATATTCATGGTATCGACATTGCGTGTCCTTGCCGACCGCAACCCCCGGCCTGCACGCTTTCTGATTCTCGGCAGTGTCTCCAGGGAACTGCTGCGCCAGTCCTCGGGAACCCTTGCTGGCCGGCTCGAAACTATCCCTGTAACAGGGCTCGCTCTTGCGGAAGTTGGCACGAAGTCTCTCAACCGGCACTGGCAGCGTGGATCTGTTCACAAGCCTGCTGATGGTTCGGCAGTTGCAACCGTGGCATGAGAATCTGAAGAAGCGCCAGGTGAAGGCGCCCTAGGTCTATGTACGCGACAGCGGCCTATTACATGCATTGCTCGGGATACGAACAGAAAGCGAGTTACTGGTGCGTCCCACTCGTTCGTAGAAGTTCAACATCCCGCCGAGGCGAGACCGGCGATCAACGTCCTTGGATTGTGACGCATGTGTGCGCCGATCGGTACTAGCGGTCAGCGCATCGATACTGCGGACCCGCGTCTGCGATCTCGCACGCCCGGTTCGATGAGCGGCGACTGGAAACGGAATCATGGTGCCTCGATCGCTAGTGCCAACGTTCGCGTGAGCTCAAGTCGGCAAGACCGCGGCCGATAAGGCCAATTGCGGAGACCAAAGCCCTTCTCAAATATCCGGAGTGCTCTTGCCCATATCATTCGACGATCATCTGCATTGCCGGCTCAATCGCGCACAATGCGGAGATGACACCTCAGCCGCAGTCGGATCACGCCGTGGGCGTTCGGGGACCCCGTTTTGTATTC
>JBAUZR010000027.1:0-2236 GCA_049585375.1 Acidobacteriaceae bacterium | reverse complement strand
GAATCTGGCTGATAATCCGGCGATGCGCTGGCTCGGGCCGCACAAGGGAGTGGTCCACCTGGCGCTCGCTTCCATCACGAATGCGTGCTTCGATCTGTGGGCCAAGAGCCGCGGCGTACCTCTCTGGAAGCTGCTGCTGGACCTGACCCCGGAACAACTGGTGGCACTGCTCGATCTCAGCTATCTCGAAGAGCATCTGTCGGAAAAGGGGGCCGTGGATCTGCTGCGGAGGGAGTGGAGCGGCCGACCCGAGAGGCAGAATATTCTCCAGACCGGCTATCCCGGCTATGACACGTCAGTGGGCTGGATGGCATACGCCGACGATGAAGTGCGAGAGCTGACGGCGAGGGCCGTCAGTCGGGGATTCAGTGCCTTCAAGCTCAAGGTTGGGTCGGCTGACAGGAGCCGGGACCTGCGCCGCGCCAATCTGCTGCGTGAATGCGCCGGAGACTCCGCGACCCTGATGTTCGACGCAAATCAGCAGTGGAATCTGCCGACCGCTCTCGAGATGAGCCGGAAACTGGCCCGGTTGAAACCACTGTGGATCGAGGAGCCCACGCATCCTGACGACGTGATGGCCCACGCTGAGCTGGCCAGATCAATTGCCCCGGTGAAGATCGCGGCCGGCGAGCATATTCCGAATCGCGTGGTTTTCAAGAACTTCATGCAACTCCAGGCGATTCACTTCGTGCAGGCAGACGCCACGCGGCTCGCGGGCGTGAGCGAATTTCTCACCGTCAGCCTGCTGGCGCGAAAATTCAATCTGCCGCTGGTGCCCCATGCCGGGGACATGGGGCAAATCCATCAGCACCTGGTGCTCTTCAACCACATCGCAATTGGGCATGAGGTAGTATTTCTGGAATATATCCCGCATCTGCGATGCCACTTCGCATTCCCGGCTGAAGTCGAGGGCGGCCTCTACAAGCCGCCCCAGGAGCCAGGCGCCTCGACTGATCTGATCGAATTTGCGTCCGTTTCGCCCGCTTAATCTCTTAGAGAGCGGGTAGTCGGGAGGCCGTTCGGTGGGTCTGTTCCTTCGACTGCCGACTTAGTTGGACGGGACGGCGGCTTCTTTTCCGGTCGCTCGCAGAGCTGAGGTTCTGGAGCGCCTCTTAGCCGTGACGGGCGCTGGTTTCTTCTCCCAGTTGTCGTATGCATCCTGACCAAATCGGGAAATGGCATGGCGTACGTAACGCTCCGCGATTTCTCCCTGGCCCTCTCTGACGAGATCGACAATGCGCTGATGCGCTTCCAAATCCTTTCCCCAGACAGTTGCATCCTGGCCGGAGGAAAGAACGCGGATGCGCGCAAAGGCAAACAGTGGAACAAGAACCCTGCGGGCATGCTCGAGCAAATGGGAATTGCCCGACAGGCGGCACAGTTCGAGATGGAAGGTGAGATCGGCATCGAGCATATCTTCCGGACGGTTGTCCGTGAAAGCCCGGCGCATTTTCCCGACAGCATCTTCAAGAGGGCCGGCCTGGGCGGCCCTTTCTGCGAGGAGCCGCGCCGCAAGTCCCTCCAGGGCACCGCGCAACTCGAAGATGTGCAGGACGTCCTGCTCGCTGAGGCTCACCACCCGGGCGCTGCGTCCAGCTGCCTTGGTAACAAACCCATCCTGCGCAAGCAGATTGATGGCCTCCCGAATCGATCCCTGGGCGACACCGAACCTGCGCGCCCACGTCCCTTCGACGATGCGCATGCCGGGTCGGAGCGTTCCGCTTGCGATCTCGCGGCGCAGGCGGTCGGCCACGGTGTGTTTTACCAGGGGTTCGGCCAGATTTTCAGTCGGTCGGATCAGAATGACACCCTGAGTTGCCTCACAGAGTACTGAACAGGCTCGTCTGCGTCAATGGTAATGAGCGCTCATGGACATCCGATGAGCCGAGTGAACCATCGTGTCAATAAGCGCTTGAAGTGCTCTTTTCAGGCGACATCCGATTGGCTCATCCTCGCCCAGTTTAAGTGACTTCCCGCACATATATCCAACATTATTGAGCCGCTCTTGACAATTGCTGATTTAAGCGCTTAAGTTGATCGCCACTGTTTTGAGCGCTTATATTGGGCAGTAATATTTGCAAGCTGAACCGATCTCAGACGATGGACGCGCGAGCCTCAGGACGTTACGAGTGCTCAGACAGAAAGCGATGCCAGCCACAGCGACGGAGGCGAAAAATGTTCTCACGATTCAAACGCCAGTTCTTCGGTCTAATCCATGGGCGGAAGTTGGCGGGTC
>JBAUZR010000026.1:0-5371 GCA_049585375.1 Acidobacteriaceae bacterium | reverse complement strand
TCCTGGGCCTTTGTGGGCAGGCCGCTAAAGTCGTATTCCCAGAGGTATTGCACCAGTTTGGTTTGCGGATCGTCCGTGGGATCGGTGTTGAGGTTGACGGTGACGATGTGCCAGGGAAAGGCGCGGGAGAACTTCACATCGAAGGCGCTCTGACCGGGACCGAAGCCGACGGGCATGATGCCCCTGCAGACGACGAACTGGTGGGATTTGACCCGAGGATCGCCGGGATTCAGGACGCAGGGACTCGCCGAAACGGTAGGCACACTGCTCCGCACATCGGGCGGGAGGCTGTTGAGCTGCTGTTCCTGCTGTTCGGTGAGGGTGAACTCGCTGGCGGCCGAGGCTTGGCCGATCTTGTCGAGCATCGCTTTAGCGTCGGCCTCGGTGAGCTGTTGAGCGAGGGCCGGAAGCGAAAGAAACAGGCTGAGGAGGAGGGCCGGGATACACGTGGACTTCCGACTCATGGCATTCCCTTTCACTGGGATTGAGCGGCCGATTGTGGAAGACGAGTGAGCCATAGTAACCCGAATTTCCGGGGAGCGAGCACGATTCGCTGCCGCGCCGAAAAATTTTCCCGGCGCCGGCGAGCATCAGAACGCCGGGGAGGTTGGGAATCAGACGGTCAGGCTTCTCGCCCGTCCCAGGAGTTTTCGACAGCCCTGTCGCGAGATGGCACCCGCAAATGGACTTTACGAGCTTCATAATCAGGAACACTTCACAGTCATTCCGGGAACGTCATGGATCTCCCACCGGATCGTTTCGCCCGATCGCTTATCCGCGTTGAAGGCCGTCTCCTGATCTATTCGGTCTGCCTCCTGTGTGGCAAAGGAGAAATCGTATCCGAGAGCGATGGGAGTCTGGAGGCATGGGAAGAGGGCCATCCATGCAGCAGGAAGCCGGCGTCGTCTGTTCCTCGGGATGCGGGCGCCAAAAGAGCCTGAGAGGCCCTGGCGCCCTTAGTACTCCGCCAGCTCTTTGATCGCCTGGAAGATGGTCTCCGGCTGCGGGAGGATGGCGTCCTCCAGCTGCGGCTGGTACGCGACGAAGGTGTCCATAGCGCCAATGCGGCGGACCGGGGCATCGAGGGAGTCGAAGAGCTGCTCGCCGATACGCGCGGCGATTTCGGCGCCGTAGCCCCAGCTGAGCGTGTCTTCGTGGGCGACGATCACTTTGCTGGTCTTCTGGACGGAGGTCGCGATCGCTTCCCAGTCGAAGGGGTTCAGCGTGCGCAGGTCGAGGATCTCGGTTTCGATGCCCAGCTCGCGGGCGGCACGCTGCGCGGCCTGAAGCGCGCGCGTCACGATGGCTCCATAGGTGACGATCGTCAGGTGCTGGCCTTCGCGGACCACCTTCGCCTTGCCGAAAGGGATGCAGTAGTCGGGTCCGGGATAAGGCGCGCGGCCATACGTCTCGCGATAGAGCCGCTTATGCTCGAAGAAGAGTACTGGGTCGTCGCAGCGCAGCGCGGTGCGCAGCAGGCCGTTCGCGTCCAGTGCGTTGGAGGGGAAGACGACGCGGAGTCCAGGCGTGTGGGTGAAGAGGCTTTCACCGCTCTGCGAGTGGTAGATGGCGCCCCCGGTCAGGTATCCACCAATGGGCACCCGGATGACTGCGGGCGCGGAGAATCCTCCGTTGGAGCGCCAGCGGATCAGCGCCAGCTCATTGCGAAGCTGATGCATCGCCGGCCAGATATAGTCGAAGAACTGAATTTCCGCCACAGGCTTCAGCCCCCGGACGGCCATCCCCACAGCCCGGCCGACGATCGCCGCTTCCGCTAACGCAGAGTTGTAAACCCGCGCTGAGCCGTAATCGCACTGCAGGCCGGCGGTCAGCTTGAACACGCCGCCCTTGCCCTTCACCTGCTTCTCCTTCAGATATTCCTCGCGGGAGCAGTCGGCGACATCCTCGCCGAAGACGACGATGCGCGAGTCGCGAGCCATCTCATCGTGCAGGCAGGCGTTGATCAGCTCGGCCATGGTGCGGTCCGGGCCGGAAGATTGTGGGTCGGTCGCCAGATCGGGGCGTGTGGGATCGAACTCCTCCGAATATTGATGGAGCAGGATCGCTGCCGGCTCGGCAGACGGCACAGGTGCGCGCAGAGCCTCTTCGGCGGCGACCCGGACTTCCTCTTCAACCTGCCTCTCAATGCGCTCCAGCGATTCCGGATTGAGGATGCCCTCGCGCAGCAGGTACATCTGGAAGTTCTGGATGGGATCGCGCAGCGCCTCGGCCTCGCGCTCGGTGGCCGGGCGGTAGAGCTTGTCGTTATCGGAGTGGGAGTGCGAGTAGGGCCGGGTGACGTGTCCGTGCACCAGCGCCGGACCCCGGCGGGCGCGGCAGTGGGCAACCGCCTCTTCCATGGCATGCATGCAGGCCAGCGGGTCGGTGCCGTCGATCTCGGCGATGTGGAAGTTGGGGAATTGAGTCAGCAGGCGCGAGATGCTGCCGCCGGGGGTATTGACCTCGACGGGCACCGAGATCGCGTACCCGTTGTCCTCAACGACAAAAAGGACCGGCAGCTTCAAATTCGAGGCGATGCTGATCGACTCCCAGAACTCGCCCTGGCTCGTGGAGCCGTCACCAATGGAGACGTAGACGACCTCGTCGCCATGGAAGGTGAGGGGATGCGCGCGGCGGTAGTCGAGCCGAGGACCCTCGGAAGCGGGCGGCGGCTCAGCGGCTTCCGGATGGTGGTTCAGGTAGACGGCGGCCTCGGCGCAGCCCACAGCCTGCAGGCATTGTGTCGCCGTGGAAGACGACTGGGTGACGATATGGAGCTTCGGGCTGCTCCAGTGGGAAGGCATCTGCCGTCCGCCGCTGGCGGGATCGGTGGCGGCGCCTACGGACGCGAGGAGTTGGTCTTCGACCGTCATCCCCAGGGCGAGGCAGAGCGCGCGATCGCGATAGTAAGGGAAAAACCAATCGTACCCGGGCCGTAGCGAGAGCCCAGCGGCAACCAGCAGGGCTTCGTGGCCCGCCCCCGAGATCTGGAAGAAGACTTTCTGCTGATTTTTAAGGATGATCTCCCGGTCGTCCGTCCGCCGCGAGAGCAGCATGAGCCGATAGATTTCAATGAGTTTGTCGGCGGAAAGGCCAGCGCCTTTGCCGTTGCGCGAGGCGGCGGGCTCGCGGGTTGCCGATTCCTGCTGCTGCCGTGTGGTTTCGGCGCCAGAAACTGCCGTACGGGCCATGCCTACCCCTTACCGCTTAGATGATCGTCCCTTCAGTTTAGAGCGCGATGTCGAAAATTCGACTCGTCCAGGAAGCGCGCTCGAAGCCGGGTGGACGGAAGATTGTATCGCGACAGGTTGAGGATTGGCAGCGCCGCGCCTGACGGTTTTGGGTGAGGCGCCCAGAACGAGCGAGGCAGGGAAGAGGCCGGTCCACTGACCAGGCGGGCACACCCACAGGTTGCAGGTTGCGCATAACAGAACAGAGTTTGCCGGACCGAGCGCTCCAGCCAGCGGCTGCGGGCCACAGGCTACCGGCCACCGGCTCCTCGCTGATATCCTGGCTGCCTATGGCCGAGGCCACGCAACTCTGGTTCCTGCGCACCTCGCGGCGCTGGCAGATGTTTCGCGAGGTCCCGTGGAAGCGGCTGTGGAACTTCCTGCTGGGCGTCTTCCTGCTCTTCTCCGTCATCGGTTTTTACAGCGATCTGATGAGGCTGGGCAAGACGCCCTTCGCCATCGTCCTGGTTCTGTCCGCCATCTCGGGGCTCGATGCGGTGGTGTGGGTCGCCGTTGCGGCGCGTCTTCCTTTGTTCTGGTTCATCCCGCTGGCTCTGCTGCAGTATCCGGTGGGAGTGGGGATGGCGCATCTGGCGTACTGGATGGGCGCGACCTTCTCTCTGCACGCGCCGCCCATGGAAACGGGAGTGCGTTTTGCCGCCGGGGCGATTCTGGCCCTGGTCATGGCGTCGTATGGGCTCTTCATCCGCTTCTTTCGCGTCGAGGCGATGGAGACGATGCGGATCCGCAACCAACTGGAGCTGGCGCACGGAATTCAGAAGACGCTGGTGCCGCCGATTGCGATGCGCACGGAGCGTTTTGAGGTCTACGGAATTTCCGAACCAAGCGACAAGGTCGGCGGCGATCTGGTCGACGCAGTCCTGCTGCCCGGCGGAGACATCATCGCCTACGTCGCGGATATCGCCGGGCATGGCCTGTCAGCCGGCATTCTGATGGGCATGCTCAAGACCGCGGCCCGTACCGCCTTGCTCGATGCTGGCGAGGGTCCGGCGAGCGCGAGCCTGCCGGCCCTGCTCGAAAAGCTGAACCAGGTGCTGCCCCAGGTGAAGGAGCCGCAGATGTACGCCACGCTGACCGCCTTCCGTCTGAATGCCGATGGCAGCGCCTGGTATGCCATGGCGGCCAGTCCCCCGGTGCTGCACTGGAGCGCGGAGCGGCAGGAACGCCGGCTCGTGCTGGAAGAGCAATATCCACTGGGGCTGCTGCCAGTGAGTGGCTTTACAAGCCAGGCGATGGAAACGGTCGCGGGCGACCTGGTTGTGGTAGCCACCGATGGGGTGCTCGAGGTCTGCAATCGCCAGGAAGAGGAGTTCGGAATCGAGCGCGTCGAGAAGGCAATCGAGACCGAGGCGCGGTCACCGCTGGCGCGGATGGCGGAGCGGATTTTGCGCGACGCGCGAGCGTTTGGTCCGCAGGTTGACGATCAGACGCTGCTGCTGATTCGACGCGTGACATAGAGCCGCCGCAGTTCGCGCTCAGAGATCGTTGCGGAAGCGGTGAATCTTGCGGCGATCGCGCTTCGACGGCCGTCCCGGCGGCGCAGGCGTGAAGTGCAGCCCCGCCTTGCGCTCCTCGGCATAGCGCTGGCGCGCTTCGCGGCTGGCGTCGGTTTCCTGGTAGAGACTCTGCGCGACCGCGGCCGGTCCGCGCATCTCGCTCAGCGCGCGCACGTCCACCTCATACCGGCCGCCTTCGTTCTGGATGGTGAGCCGGTCGCCGACGCGCACCTCGCGCGAGGAACGCAAAGGCTGCCCCTGCGCCTCCACGCGCCCCAGCTCACAGGCCTTCGCCGCCAGCGTGCGCGTTTTGAAGAAACGCGCTGCCCACAGCCATTTATCCAGTCGCACGCCGTTCATGGATTGATCTTACGAGGCTTCAAGCCGGGCGCTCCGCCGGCAAAAAGCTGCGATCTTCGTTCTCTCTTCGCCCCAGGCGCCTACCGCGATCCGTTTCACATGACAAGGGCGTGGGACAGGAATCCGAGGGGGAGGAATCATTTCGATTAACCGCAATATCTTGGGGTCGAGCGGCCGTCAACACCCAAGGCGTGAGCTTTTGCGGAAATCCACCGGGAAGCTTCCCTGACCGTTCACCAATCTTTTTTGGAATCACAGATTTTC
>JBAUZR010000025.1:0-3152 GCA_049585375.1 Acidobacteriaceae bacterium | reverse complement strand
GCTTTTCATGGGGAAATTGCCTCTGCAGACCGCGCAATTTCGCGCCATCCCCACTCCGTAATGACCTCGGCGGTACTCCTGTACCGCTTTTCCTCGATTGCGCGTCCAAAGGAGTAACTCCCATCTTCCTTTTTAAGGAAGGGAGTGGTAGAGGTAGATATGGATACGGTCCCCGCCTCCGATCTGAACGCGGAACCTCCGCTCCCGCTGCCTCTGCGTCCTTCGGTGGGGCTCACTCATCCAATCGTTATCAGCGTGCGAGGATTGCGCAAGGAGTACCTGACCGGCCGCGGCCGGCTGGTTCTCTTTGACAATCTTGCTTTCGATATTTTCGAAGGCGAGATGCTGGCCATTGTCGGCCAGTCCGGCGCCGGAAAGAGCACGCTTTTGCACATGTTAGGCACGCTTGATACCCCCTCCGGGGGTGACGTATACTGCGCCTCAACTCACTTGCAATCTCTCAGGCCCGGACAAGCCGCCACTTTCCGCAATCGCGAGGTGGGCTATGTCTGGCAGTTTCATTATCTTCTGCCTGAATTTACGGCGCTGGAAAATGTAGCGATGCCCCTGCTGGCCAGGGGCGACTCGAAGGCTCAGGCCTTCAGAAATGCGGAGCAGTGGTTGAACGAAGTCGAACTCGGTGACCGGGTGACCCATCGCGCCGGCGAACTGTCCGGCGGCGAGCAGCAGCGGGTTTCGCTGGCGCGGGCTCTGGTGACGCAGCCCAAAGTCCTGCTCGCGGATGAACCCACGGGGGATCTGGACAGCCTGACCGCCGAGATGGTCTTCGGCCTGATCCAGCGTTTGCACGGGCAGCATCGTCTGACTTCAGTGATTGTGACCCACAACCTGGCGCTGGCGCGCCGATGTACCCGGGTGTTGCGGCTGGAAAAGGGCCGCCTTGACGAGGTTTCTCCGTTGGCAGTTTGAGACGGATGGCTTTATTTGGGTTTGTAAGAAACAGGAAGTGCCGATAGCCGTAAGGATGGTTCGACACTCCTGGAAATTTGGGTCGGATGCAGACCAGCGCACCACCCTCAGGGCCGCCCCGTATTGCCGCACTTTCTGGCTGGGCGGCTGGATGAGCCGGAACCTCACGGTTCAGGCTCAGTGGAACGAAGAGTCCCGACTGGCCTTTGGGCTGCCGGCATTAAAGACTGGCATCCCTGGAGTCCGACGGAGCCTCTCAGAGGGAACATGTTCGAACGCTATACAGAAAAAGCGCGGCGCGTCATCTTCTTCGCCCGGTATGAGGCCAGTCAGTTCGGCTCTCCGTATATCGAAACGGAGCACCTGCTGCTCGGTCTGCTGCGCGAAGACAAGGCACTCACCAATCGCTTTCTTCGCTCCCATGCCTCGGTTGAATCCATCCGCAAGCAGATTGAAGGGCACACTACGATTCGTGAGAAGGTCTCCACGTCCGTCGACCTTCCACTCTCCAATGAATGCAAGCGCGTGCTCGCCTATGCCGCCGAAGAGGCGGAGCGGCTCTCGCATAAGCACATCGGTACCGAACATCTGCTCCTGGGCCTGCTGCGCGAAGAAAAATGCTTCGCGTCGGAGATCCTGCACGAGCGTGGGCTGAAGCTGCTGGCGGTGCGTGAGGAACTGGCGCGCGCCACGCAGGAAAAGGCGCCCGCCCAGCAGCGCAATCGCGAGTCCAGCCTGCTGTCGGAGTTCTCCCGCGACCTGACCCAGGCCGCCATGGACGCCCAGCTCGATCCGCTGGTCGGCCGCGATCAGGAACTGGAGCGCGTCGTCCAGATCCTCTGCCGCCGCACCAAGAACAATCCCGTGCTCATTGGCGAGCCCGGCGTCGGCAAGACGGCGATCGTGGAAGGCCTGGCCCAGCGCATCTCCGATGGCGACGTGCCCAGCTTCCTGGCCGACAAGCGCGTGCTCGCGCTCGACCTCTCCCTGATCGTTGCCGGCACCAAGTATCGCGGCCAGTTTGAGGAGCGCCTGAAGACCATCATGAAAGAGCTGATGGAGAATCAGAACTCCATCATCTTTATCGATGAGCTGCATACCCTGGTCGGCGCAGGCTCCGCGGAAGGTTCGCTCGATGCCGCCAACATCCTCAAGCCCGCCCTGTCGCGCGGCGAGATCCAGTGCATCGGCGCCACCACCCCGGCCGAGTACCGGAAGTCCATTGAGAAGGACCGCTCGCTGGAGCGGCGCTTCCAGGCGGTGAAGGTGCCGCCGCCCAATGAAGAGGATGCCATCAAAATCATCAATGGCATCAAGGACCGCTACGAGAAGTTCCACGCTGTCAGCTATACCGACGACGCCATCAACTTCGCCGTCGCCCATTCGAACCGCTACATCTCCGACCGCTTCCTGCCCGATAAGGCTATTGACCTGATCGACGAAGCCGGCGCCCGGGTGAAGCTGCGCCAGACATCGCTGCCCGAGGAGATCACCGAGGTCCAGAAGCGGATCAAGTTCATCGTTCACCGCATGGAGAACGCCATCGCGAACCACGAATTCGAGAAGGCGCGCTTCTACTCGGACGAAGAACGCAAAGAACGCGACAATCTCCGTGCCCTCCGCGACAAGTACCACCTCGACGACTCCACGGCCGGCATTGTCGGCCGCGAGGATATCGAGGATGTGGTCAGCCGCTGGACCGGCGTGCCCATCACGTCCATCAAGGAAGAAGAAACGCAGAAGCTGCTCCGCGTGGAAGAGGAGCTGCACAAGCGCGTCATCTCCCAGGACAAGTCAATCTCCGCGCTGGCCCGCGCCATTCGCCGCTCGCGTGCCGGGCTCAAGTCGCCCAACCGTCCGATCGGTTCGTTCCTGTTCCTCGGACCCACCGGCGTCGGCAAGACGGAAATGGCTCGTACCCTCGCCCAGTTCCTCTTCGGGTCAGATAAGGCTCTCATCCGCTTTGACATGTCGGAGTTCATGGAAAAGCACTCCGTCTCCAAGCTCATCGGCTCGCCTCCGGGATACGTGGGCTACGAGGAAGGCGGCCAGCTCACCGAACGAGTGAAGCGTTCGCCCTACTCGGTCGTCCTGCTCGACGAGATCGAGAAGGCGCACGCCGACGTCTTCAACATCCTGCTGCAGGTGTTTGAAGACGGTCAGCTCACCGACGGTCTCGGCAACACGGTGGACTTCAAGAACACGATCATCATCATGACCTC
>JBAUZR010000024.1:0-4562 GCA_049585375.1 Acidobacteriaceae bacterium | reverse complement strand
ATCCTACACGCCGTCAAAGGAAAACGATTGAGCTGCGCTATCCGCTACCGGCCACCAGCTACCGGCTACCGGCTGCCGCCTTCCCAATTTGGTCCCGCCTTTTCCTCACCTTCGCTTCTCCGCCGTCACGGCGCTCCCGCCGCAACGCGACCTAAAATAGAGATAAGGACCCATGGCCGAATTCACCCACCTGCACCTGCACACTGACTACTCCCTGCTCGATGGCGCCTGCGACGTCGAAAAGCTCGTCCAGCGCGTCGCAAGCATCGGCCAGAAGTCTGTCGCCATCACCGATCATGGCAACATCTACGGCGCGGTTCACTTCTTCGAAGCAGCCAAAAAGCACAACGTCCACCCCATCCTCGGCTGCGAGCTCTACATCTGCAAAAAGGACGATCACCGCGAAGATCCCCAGGGCGACGACTACAACCATCTCCTCGTCCTGGCCGAAAACGAAGAAGGCTACCGCAACCTCGTCCGCATCACCTCAGAAGCCTCCCTGCACGGCTTTTACCGCAAGCCCCGCGTCAGCAAAAAGTACCTCGCCGAACACGCCAAAGGCCTCATCGGCTTCTCCGGCTGTCTCGCCGGCGAGCTGTGCGAGAGCCTCATGGCTGGCAAGTATGACGCGGCCCGCGCCACCGCCGCCCAGTATCAGGACATCTTCGGCCGCGGCAACTTCTTTCTTGAAATCCAGGATCAGGGCCTGGAACTCGAAAAGAAAATCCATGCCGACCTCTTCCGTCTGGAGAAGGATCTCGACATCCCGCTCGTCGCCACCAACGACAGCCACTATCTCTGCGAAGACGATGCCCACGCCCACGAAGTCCTGCTCTGCGTGCAGACCGCCGGCTCCATCAACGACCCCAGGCGCTTCAAATTCGACTCCGATCAGTTCTACGTCAAGTCTGCCGCGGAGATGGATAAGCTCTTCTCCCATGCCCCGGAAGTCGTCAGCCGCACCATGCAGTTTGCCGAGCGCTGCCACTTCAAACTTAGCCCGGTCGATAATCCGTTTCCCGAATTTGCGGTTCCCTCCGGTCACACCATCGACAGCTACTTCGAAGAGGTCTGCCGCCAGGGGCTGAAGAAGCGTCTCGATACTGCCGTCCGAACCCTTGAGCTTCGCGGAGTCCTGCGTACCCCGGTCCACGAATACGAATCCCGCCTGAATTTTGAGATCGGCATCATCAAGCAGATGAAGTACTCGGGCTACTTCCTGATCGTGTGGGACTTCATCAAGTACGCCCGCGACCATGGCATTCCCGTCGGCCCAGGAAGAGGATCGGCTACCGGTTCGCTGGTCGCTTATGCCATGGAGATCACCAACATCGATCCCATGCAGAACGTCCTGCTCTTCGAGCGTTTCCTGAATCCAGAACGCGTCACCATGCCCGATATCGACGTGGATTTCTGCCAGAACCGCCGCGGCGAAGTCATCGAGTATGTCACCCGCAAGTACGGCCGCGAGCAGGTGGCGCAGATCATCACCTTCAACACCATGGCTGCCAAGGCCGCCATCAAAGACGTGGGCCGCGCTCTGGACATGCCCTACGGCGACGTCGATCGCATCGCCAAGCTTGTCCCCGCCACCATCGGCGTCACCATCGACCGAGCCCTCAGGGATTCACCCCAGCTTCAGGAGGCCTACGACGGCACGCCGCAGATTCGCGAGCTCATCGATACGGCCAGGAAGCTCGAAGGCCTGGTCCGCGGAGCCGGCGTGCATGCCTCTGCTGTGGTCATCGCGCCGCGTCCGCTCACCGAGCTGGTTCCCCTCAACCGAACCAAGAACGACGAAATTGTGACTGCCTACGACATGAAGGCAGTCGAAAAAATGGGCCTGCTCAAGATGGACTTCCTCGGCCTGGCCACGCTCACGGTGATCACCGATTGCCTGAAGCTGATCGAGCAGACCCGCGGCGAGAAGCTGGACCTCGATATGGTGCCGCTGGACGATCCGGAAACGATGAAGCGCGTCTTTCACACCGCGCTCACTTCGGGGATCTTCCAGTTTGAATCGCCCGGCATGCGCGACATTCTGCGCCGCTATAAGCCGGATACGGTCGAAGACCTGACCGCCCTGAACGCGCTCTACCGCCCCGGCCCGATGGACATGATCGACGACTTCGTCGAGCGCAAGTGGGGCCGTCGCAAAGTCGAATTCCTGCTGCCGGAACTCGAGGGAATCCTGAAGGACTCCCTCGGCGTGATCGTCTATCAGGAGCAGGTAATGCGGATCGCCAATGTCCTGGCCAGCTATTCTCTCGGCGAGGCGGATCTGCTCCGGCGCGCCATGGGGAAAAAGAATGCTGAAGCCATGGCCGAGCAGCGCGACCGGTTTATGACCGGCGCTGCCGCCCTCGGCCATCCCAAAGCTGCCGTCGGCGAGATTTTCGACCAGATGGAGAAGTTTTCGGGATACGGCTTCAACAAGTCACACTCGGCGGCCTATGCCCTCGTGGCTTACCACACCGCCTATCTCAAGACCCACTATCCCGTCGAGTTCATGTCGGCACTGCTTACCTCGGAAATCTCCAAGCCTGAGAACGTCGTCAAGTACATCAAGGAGTGCCGCGAATTAAACATCTCCGTCGAACCGCCTGACGTTCGTTACTCCGACGCCGATTTCACCCCGCACGGCGAAGCCATCCGCTTCGGCCTCACCGCCATCAAGAACGTCGGCCGCAACGCTATCGACTCCATCCTCGCCGCTCGCGCTGAGCTCGCCGCGAAAGGCAAGGCCTTCGCCGGCTTCCAGGATTTCTGCGAGAAGATCGACCTCCGTCTCCTCAACAAGCGCGTCATCGAATCCCTCATCAAAGCCGGTGCTCTCGACTCCTTTGGCCGCCGCGCCCAGCTTCTCGCCGCCGTCGACAAGGTCATGGAGCGCGCCCAGAAAGCCCAGCGCGATGACGCCGCCGGCCAGTCCGGCCTCTTCGGCATCTTCGACACGCATGCAGCCGACGCCAAAGGCGACGACCTCCCCAACGTCCCCGACATGGAAGAAGGCCAGCGCCTTGCCGCCGAAAAGGAAGTTCTCGGCTTCTTCGTCTCCGGCCACCCGCTCGACAAATACGCGGAGAAGCTTCGCAATCTGCCCGGCGTCCTCGACGTCGCCACCGCCCTCGAAACCAAACCCGCGCCCTCCAACGGCCGCCGCGGTCAGGCGCCGGAGAACGAGATATCCATCGCCGGCGTCCTTCTCGGCCTCAAGGTTGCCAAATCCAAACGCTCCGGCGATCTCTACGCGCAGGCCGCTCTCGAAGACGCCTCCGGCAAAATCGACCTGATCTGCTTCCCCAAAGACTACGAGCGCCTCGCCGAATCTCTTCGCATCGAAGTCCCCGTCCTCGTCCGCGGACAGCTCCGCGCCGAAGAGGAAGCCGCGCCCAAGCTCTGCGTCTCCGCCATCCAGGCGCTCGAGGACGTAAAAGTCCGCCTGCCCAACAACGTCCGCATCCGCATTCCTCTGGACCGCGTCAGCGAAACCACCCTGGTCGAGCTCCGCGATCTGGTGGTCGGAGCCCCCGGACCCGCGCGCGTCATGCTCAGTGTTGAACAGCGCGGCGAATACTGTGTGGTCATGGAGCCGGAAGGCATTAAGGTCGCCGCCGACCGCGCCTTCATCGACAAAGCCGAATTGCTCCTCGGCCGCGGCACAATCCAGGCAGTGGACTGATGCACTCGCTATCCGCTATCCGCTAAACGCTAAACTCTGTCTTCCAGCCCCCACCGGCCCCGCACCTCATATCGCGAGCCCTCCGGCCCCGGGAACGACTCATACAGCACAAACTCCCCCGCCTCAAACTCCGGCCCCACCCATCCCCCGGGCGCCCCATCCTTGTCCGCGCGGACTTTGCGGACAGGGTAGGCCCTCTCTACAGCCTTATGCAGCGGCGCCAAAGCCCGCCCACCCGCGCGCCCCTTCGCCCGCGCCAGCGTAATGTGGGGCCGGTACGCACGCTCCTCCGGGACAAACCCGCACCTGCGTGTCGCCGCTACCACCTTCTGCTGCAACACCAGCAGCTCCGGCGTCAGCGCAACGCCTGCCCAGAACACCCCCGCTCGTTCGAAGAATCCCAGGTCCTCCAGCCGTAACGGCACCCGCGCCGCCCGCACGGTGCCCAGCTTTTCCATCACGCACGCCGCCTGTTCGTCGCTCGCGCTCCCCAGAAACTGCAGCGTCACATGCCAGCTTTCCGGCGACGGCCACCGCAGTTCGCTTTCACCGGATGAACATGGCCCCAGCCGCTCCCGCACCCCCAGCAGCGCGTTCTTTGCCTCCTCGGCCAGTGCGATTCCGATGAACAGGCGCATTGCCGTCCAGCATAACGCCGCGCCGCTGGCTCAGCGGCCAACCTCTTCCCCAACCTCTTCCAGATTCTGGTTCACCTCCACCAGAAATTCGCGCAGCACCCGGGCATTCTGTTCGGTGTTCTCGGCGCGCTCCCGAAACCGCGATGCCGTCATCTCGCGTCCCAGCACCGCTCGCGTGGCCAGCCGGTGGTACAGCGCCGCGCTCTCCTCCAGCGCCCGCAGCGCCGACCACAGCGCGGTCT
>JBAUZR010000023.1:0-2999 GCA_049585375.1 Acidobacteriaceae bacterium | reverse complement strand
TGTGCGAGGCTCTGCCACCCCGCGAAAGCAATCACGAGCCTGTACTTTGCTGGTTTTCCAACAGCCAACAACAGAAACACCCCGAGAGTGACAAGAAATGTGATGAACATTGGCTCGCACTCATTGTCGTGCATTTCAATCAGCCATTTGCTGTGCCATAACTCGGTGCACAACGGGTAGAGCAGACCAACATAAAACAGGCCCACCAATGCAACGATGATTTGTCGGATGCGCTTCATTAAAGACCTCCCTGACGGCGGAAATTGTCGGCGAGTGCAAAGGCGATTTTGCACCCTGTCCGCGGCGGACCTCCCGCTCCTCTTCCGTTGCCGATCGCCAACCCCCACTCCCTGCGGTTCTCTGCCGCTTCACACCCTCTCTGGCACGCACGCCGAGCAGGTCCCATAAACATAAAATTCATGGCCGGATGCGCGAAATCCCCGCGGCAGTTTCGGCTTGCCTTCCACGGCGCATCCTTCCAGGTCGTATACCTTTCCGCACTCATTGCACTGGAAGTGGTGATGATGCTTCTTGCCCGCGATTTCGTAGCGCGCGGAGTCGCCCGGCACCTCTACCGCCTGCAGCCATCCTTCTTCCACCAGCGCCTGGATGTTCCGGTAGACCGTGGCGATTCCCAGAGTTGGCTGCCGCCGCCTTGCCGAACGAAGCACTTCCTCCGGCGCCAGCGGCCGATCGGCATCCGCGAAAGCCTCTCGTATCGCAGTCTTCTGTCCTGTGTTCCGTCTATCGGCGTTCTTCAAATAAATTCCTCCTTCAGCAGATTACCGCCGGTTCCAGCGGGCCCGCTCCCGTTTCAGTGCCGAACATTTGCCTGTTATCGATAATGCGCTATCATTATCATAATGCAGGCTCCCGCTTACCTCTCCATCGACGGACATCGTTATTGGGTCGATCGCCTCAGCCCGTGGCTGATCCATTTCAGCGGCCACTTTGGCATCCGCTGGTACGGGCTTGCCTATCTGACCGGCTTCCTGCTGGCCGCATGGATCCTTTCACGCTGGTCCAGGCAGGAACGTCTGCCCATCCCTCAGGACGAAGTCTTTCCCTTCATTTTTTACGCCGCCCTCGGCGTCATGATCGGCGGAAGGCTCGGCTATTGCTTCCTGTACAACGCCCATCAGGTCATCCATCATCCGCTGGTGATCTTCGAGGTATGGCAGGGCGGTATGGCGAGCCATGGCGGCATCGCGGGGATGGTGATCGCCGTCTGCATCTACGCTCGCCAACAGCATGTGCGCGCGCTTCCCCTGGTGGATGCGGCCGCCGCCACCGGCCCCCTTGGCATCATGCTGGGCCGCATGGCGAATTTCATCAACGGTGAACTCTGGGGCCGGCCCACTCATGTTCCGTGGGCTGTCATTTACCCCGATGCGCCCCTCGTGGATGGCCACCAGGTGCCGCGCCATCCCAGTCAGCTCTATGCAGCCGCCATCGAAGGGGTTCTCGTCTTTCTCGTCGGTCAGTGGGTGTATCGCCGATCGTCCCGGCCGGGCTCGACCACAGCGGCTGTCTGCGCCGCCTACGGCATTGGCCGCTTTATGGATGAGTTCTGGAGAGAGCCGGACCTGGGCCAGCCCATCTTCTGGGGGTGGATGAGCAAGGGACAGCTCTTCTCCATTCCCATGATCGTCGGTGGCATCGCAGCGCTGGTCTGGTTCGCAGTCCAGGCGAGTCCCGCACGCCCGGAGACAGAGCACCAGACTGACCCCGCCTGAGCGATCCAGGCGCCGCGCTCACTGCCCCTGCACCAATGACCTTCTCAACCGCTCCACGGAGACCGCGATGAATCCTCTGGTCCTTACTTCGATGGCCGCTGCCTCCACTTCAGTGGGCGGCTGTTGCGCCGTCCTGCTGCAGAGGAGAACCAATCTGCTCATGGCCTTCGGGGCCGGGGTGCTGGTCGGCGCGGCCTCTTTCGATCTGCTCCCGGCTTCGGCTTCGGCGGCGGCCAGATCGGGCCACTTGGTGCTGCTCATCGTTCCTTTCTCCGCGCTCGGAGGTCTTCTGGCCTTCGCCGTCGCAGCTGCAGCGGCCCGGTACTCGGCGCGCGGCGCGGAAAGCCGTGCTGCGGGAAGGTTCAGCGCGTCGCTTCTGGTTCTGCACAGCATGACGGATGGAACGGCCATTTTCGCGGCGTCAACCATCTCCCTGAAGCTCGGGCTGCTCGTTGGGATGGGCGTGGTGGCCCATGATGTTTGCGATGGACTAAATACCATTCTGCTGTCCAGCTGCGGGCGAAAAACGCAGTGGACCGACTACGGATTTCTCGCCCTGGATGCGCTGGCGCCGATCGCCGGTGGCCTGATTGCCGGCCACTGGTTCAACATCGCCCCGCTCTTTGTCATGATCGTCCTGAGCTTCGCGGCAGGGTCTTTCCTGTTCGCTGCGGTCTTTCAACTCTTCCCTGGCGCCTGGCGGCGCGGTTCCCGCAACCTGCTTCCCTGGCTCGGCCTCGTTGGCTTCTCCCTCATGTTTTGCCTGACCAGAATGCTCGGACTCCTCGGATAGGAGCGCAGTCCAGTCAGATTTCAATTCTTGACTTCAGCCCCGCTCACTCAGCGCCTTGGCGAATTGGCATAAAACGAGAGATTCTCATCCAGGCGCGCAACGATCTCGCTGCTCATTCCTCAATTAGCACAATTCCTGCAACGTGGTCAGTTCAGCCCTTTTACTGGTGTCCGTTCTTCACTCGTAACCCGATGCAGAACGGTAATGGGAATAGAACCATCCGGGCGGGGCGGAACTTTCCACGAGAGTTCGTCGCCCTTTAACTCGTAAGGGCGAACTTGCGTGGTGTCATCCTGATTGGGAAACGAAGACCGATCGATGTGAAAGGTGATCGTGCCCCTTGCGGCGTTGAGAGTGTAGCGCCCGAAGTGGACACTGGTGCTGAGAGATGCATCCTTGTACTCCTCCGGAGTTCCCTTCCGTTTGTCCCCGGAAGAGAACCTGAGACGCTCGGCGCGGTAGATCTGTAC
>JBAUZR010000022.1:0-1897 GCA_049585375.1 Acidobacteriaceae bacterium | reverse complement strand
GGCAGTGGGAGGGTGATTTCGTTTTCACGCCCCCTATAATCGTGCTTTGGATACCCAACCCACCCAGCAGAAACCGAAGAACCCAGGCTCGAAAAGCCACGCCTCGGCCGTAGCGGCCGGCATTTTGCTCAGCAAACTGGTCGGCCTGGTCCGCGACCGCGTCTTCGCGCACTACTTCGGCAACTCCGATGCGGCGGACGCCTTTCGCGCGGCTTTTCGCATTCCCAATATCCTGCAGAACCTCTTCGGTGAAGGGGTGCTCTCCGCCTCGTTCATCCCCGTTTATGCGAGGCTCAACGCGGAAGATCGGCACGAAGAAGCTTCCCAGCTGGCCGAGGCAGTTTTTGCCCTTTTGCTGCTCGTCACCACGGTGCTGGTGGCTGCCGGCGTCTTCGCCACGCCCTGGCTGATCGACGCGATCGCGCCGGGCTTCCACGGAGCGAAGCGTCAACTGACAATCCGGATCGTGCAGATCCTCTTCCCTGGTGCAGCGATTCTGGTGTTTTCCGCCTGGTGCCTGGGGATCCTCAACAGTCACCGGAAATTCTTCCTGTCCTATGCGGCGCCCGTCGTGTGGAACATCGCCATGATCACGACGCTGCTCTGGGGCGGCCGCCACTACGGGGAGTCACGGCTGGCGATCCTGCTGGCGATCGGATCGGTGATCGGCAGCGCCCTGCAGTTCGCGGTGCAATTGCCCACCGTCCTGCGCTTCCTGTGGCCGCTGCGGATGCATCTGGGCATCGGCAGCGAGCACGTACGTACGGTGACCCGGAATTTCTTCCCCGTGTTCTTCAGCCGGGGAGTCGTCCAGATCAGCGCCTATGTCGATTCCTGGCTGGGCAGCTTTCTGGGAACCGGTGCCGTCGCCGCACTGGCTTACGCGCAGACGCTCTACACCCTGCCGGTAGCCCTTTTCGGAATGTCCGTTTCGGCGGCCGAACTGCCAGCGATGTCAAGCGCAGTCGGCACGGCCGAGCAAATTGCCACGGACCTGCGGCGGCGGCTCCAGTTCGGGCTGCAGCAGATTGCGTTCTTTGTTATTCCCTCCGCAGTCGCGTTTGTTGTCCTCGGGGATGTCGTTGTAGCGACCATCTACCGGTCGGGACACTTCCAGCATGCTGACGTGATCTTCGTCTGGGCGGTGCTGGCCGGATCATCGGTAGGCCTGCTGGCCTCGACGTCGGGGCGGCTGTATTCGTCAGCCTTTTACGCTCTGCGCGACACCCGAACTCCGCTGAAGTTTGCCGTGATCCGCGTGACACTCACCTTCGGACTCGGCTACCTTTGCGCGCTGCCCCTGCCGCGGATGCTGGGCCTCGATCAGCGCTGGGGAACGGCGGGCCTCACGTTTTCCGCGGGGCTCGCGGGTTGGCTGGAGTTTCTGCTGCTGCGGCGCGCGATGAGCCGGCGCATCGGCGCGGTGCCTTCCGCCGGAGTGCGGATCGCGAAGCAGTGGGCGGTGGCACTCCTGGCAGCCGCGGTGGGCTTCGGAATTAAGCGGGTATTGCCCTTCCATCGTCCGCTTTTGGTCGGCCCCTGCGTGCTGATTCCATATGCGGCGGTCTATCTGGGCCTGACCCAGGCGCTGGGGATTGCCAGTATGGGAGCGATTCAGCGCGCGCTGCGCCGCGGGCGCTAAAGATTGCGTGCCGGAACGAACAACAGGCTCCGTGGCGTCTTCCAATGCCCGATGCACCTGGAAGAAACCGCGGAGCCCGTTGGTTGTGGTTGACGCCTAAACCTGCGCGACCACTGGCTGAGGAGCATTGCTGGACGCCTTCGACTCCGATGCCTTCTCGTTCGCACCAGGCTTGCGGATGTCGATGCCGCCCTTGAAGAACGCGCCATCCTCGATCGAAATACGCTGCGCGGTGACGTCGCCGGTCAGCGAGCC
>JBAUZR010000021.1:0-1587 GCA_049585375.1 Acidobacteriaceae bacterium | reverse complement strand
AAGAACCCGAAGACCATGCCGATGACGCCGAGCTTCAGCGGAGAGGAACTCGAAGGCCCCAGCGGAACCGAGGCCAGGTCCACCACGCTGATATCGGCCGCATCCAGACCCGCATCCACGGCAGCTTCCCGCAGCCGGCCCACGATGCTTTCGTACATCTTGCGGTTGGAGTCGTATTCCTGGCTCAGCAGCATGTACTGCACCAGATCATCGCGCTGCCCATAAACCTCACGGGTCTTGTCGTCCAGGAGCCCCTGGGCTTTGGCCTCAGCTGCCTGGGCCATGCTCAGCGAATCGTTGGCCAGTTCCACCACGCGGTGTTCCTGCGTCACGATTTGTGTGTTGATCGAGGCATCCTGGGCTCGAAGCTGCTTCACCTGCGGATAATTCGGCCCGTACACCGGCTGCAGGTGCGCCAGTTCGGCCTCGATCCCGGCCCGCTGCGATCGCAGATTTGCCAGCAAACCTTCCGAGGTCGAAATTCCCGGCACTGCCGCGGTTCCACCAACTTCCTGAATCTGATCCGGCGGCAACGACTTGACAATGTGATAACGCGCTTCGGCCAGCACGCGCTGCTCGGTCGCATCCGCCAGGTTTTTCTGGAGCGCACCGATGTCCTGCACCAGCAAACTATGCTCCGGATCGAGCGCCATCACCCCAAGCTTGCGCTGCAGATCCACCATCTTGTTCTGCGAGTCCTGCACCACCGAACGCAGGTCGTCCATGCGCCCGGTAAGCCATCTGCTCACCTCCTGCGTGGTGTTGTAGTGGGTGGCGAAATTGTTCTCGATGAACTCCGTTTCCAGCGCGTTCACCACTTCGGCGGAGAGCTTGGGAGACGGGCTGGTGTACGAGATCGTAATCATCTGCGTGCGCGGAACCCGAACCGCGGTCAAATGCGCGCGCAAATTCCCCACCACCGCATCGCGCAGCACTGGATCGTCCAGACTGCGGTGCACCGGCGGCGCCGCCTTGCTCCCCAGGAACGCCGGCTTAAGCGAGACCGCCCCACCGCCGTTCATGAAAACCGGGTTGTCCTGCAGGTTCAGCTTCTCGGCGACGGAGGTCAGCAGCTTCCTGCTTTCCAGAATCCGAATGTCGCTCTCCACCGTGACATCCAGTGAGCCTGTCGCGCCCAGGAGCAACGTACCCGCCTGCTTGAATTCCGACCCCGACCCCGGCTGGATCCGAACTTCGCCCGCGGCGGTATACCACTTCCCGTGCAGGAATCCGCGGCCGGCCGCCAGCAGTCCCACCCCAACGGCCATCACCGCCAGGAGCACACGCCTCTTGCGAATGACCAGCCACAGGTCGGTGAGTGAAACATCTTTGCTCTCCGGAGCTGCGGAGACCTGCTTGCTGCGCATCAACTGTTGCACTTAACCTCTCAGTGTGCCGAATGCCGATCGGCATCCCTGAATTGACGACCTCTTTTGTGAATTGCTGCCGCCCCGGGGTCCGGCGTGCTACCGCTCAGGAAAAATAAGGGCTTGCTTCCGGTCAATCCACAGAAACAGGGCTGGCGGTGCGCCATGCATTTCGCCCAGGCATTTCGCTTTTTCAGCAAAACTACTTCGAGTGTACAGT
>JBAUZR010000020.1:0-1967 GCA_049585375.1 Acidobacteriaceae bacterium | reverse complement strand
GGCCAGAGGTCCAGGTGGCAACGCTCGCCGTGCGCTGCCCCGCTCACGACATCGCCAATCCGAGCGCGGTGAAGGTAGTGACGGCCGCTGACGGCCGGGCTCTCTACTTCTCCCGCGCGACCATTCCCTTTGACCGGGACGGATCCGGATTCGCCGGTTATCGGAAGCACCTGGGAATCTACGCGTACCGCAAGGCGGCTCTGGAGCGCTTCGCGACGCTGCCGCCTTCCTGGCTGGAACAGGTCGAGAGGCTGGAGCAGTTGCGGCTTCTGGACAACGGAATCGACATCTACGTTGCGCCGGCGCCGAGCGACACCATCGGAGTCGATACCGAAGAGGATCTCCGCGCTGCCGAGGCGATTCTTTCGGCACGCGCAGCGGCGGGAGGCAGAGTCACGTAGCCTTCAGGTCCGTTCCGCGGGCTTCGCGGCCAAACGCCGCTACCACGGCCACGTAGAGCGCGACGATGGCGACCGTCCAGGCCAGGACCACGCCATAGCCGCCGAGACGTTCGGCAAAACGCGCCTGGATGACGACATTCTTTGACGAAATCAGATTGCCGAGTTGATAGGCGAAGCCCGGGAAGGTAGCGCGCACCGGACCGGGCGACAGCTCGGTGAGCCAGGCCGGAACCACACCCCAGGCGCCCTGCACCATGAACTGCATCACAAACGCACCTGTGGCCAGAGCGGCGACCGAGTGCGACAGCGCATACAAAGGAATCACAGGAAGCGACAGTAATGCCGCCAGGATGATGGCTCGTTTGCGGCCGATCCGCTCCGAAAGTGTGCCGAAAAACATGCCGCCGGCGAGGGCGCCCACGTTGTACAGAATGGCGATGGCCCCCGTCAGCTGCGCCGAAAAGCCATGGTCCTTTTGGAGGAAGGTGGGATAGAGGTCCTGAGTTCCGTGGGAAAGAGCGTTGAAGCCGGTCATGAGGAGCACGAGAAAGAGGAACGTCCCGCCGTAGCGCAGAACGCCGCGGAGTGCTTCCCCTGAGGCAGCTGCCGTCCGCGGCGCCTGACGTCGCTCTTTCCAGGCCGGTGACTCCTCGACTTTGCCACCGATGTAAAGCACCAGAAGCGCCGGAGCCGCGCCCACCAGAAACATCCCTCGCCAGCCGAACGAATGTCCCTGCCAGGTGAAATGCGAGAACCACGGGAACAGCAGGGCATAAGCCGCCGCGGCGACCAGGTAGCCGGCCGCGTATCCTTCCTGGAGCAGGCCGGAGAAGAAGCCGCGATTCTCTTTGGGCAGGGTCTCAAACGCGAGGGCCGCGCCCACGCCCCACTCGCCGCCCATGGCAATGCCGAAGAGGGCACGCAGGATGAGCAGCGTGTGCATCGATCCGGCGAAGGCACAGGCCAGCTCCAGAATCGAATAACTGGCCACATTGAACATCAGGGTAGGCCGGCGACCGAATCGATCTGCCATGGCACCGAAGAGAAAGGCTCCGACCGGCCGGAAGGCGAGCGTGAGAAACAGGGCCTCTGCCACCTCGGAACGCTCTACGCGGAAATCCGCCGCCACCGCCGACACGCAGAAGACCAGGATGAAGTAATCGAAGGCATCCATGGTCCAGCCGAGAAAGCACGCCGCGAAGGCATGCTTCTGGCGGGGTGTCAGGCTCCGAAAGGGGCTTGGCATTGGAGCAGGTTACCAGAGGGTGCGTTCCGGCCGTTTCCGCGAGCGTGCGGTTGGCAGTACATTGGTGGACGGACGCGATGAAGGGCGATTCCTTCCCCCGGAGCGCGATCCGAGGTGGACCATGGGCACCCTTCCCTTCCCGGTGTTGGCCGGACCGCATGGCCGAAGCAATGGGTTCCGTCCCAGCCTGCGCGTTGCGCTTGCCATTGCTCTGCTGGCCGGATGCGGTGGTTCGAGCCCGAAGAGCGGCTCGACGCCCCCGCCGAACCAGGCCGCCCCCACACCGAGCATCGCCACCACCCCCGCGCAGAGTGGGGCGG
>JBAUZR010000019.1:0-4223 GCA_049585375.1 Acidobacteriaceae bacterium | reverse complement strand
GGTTATTACGCCCTGAACGGCACGGCCAAGCTGCCGACCGTACCCGGCGTTCCTGAACCGACATGGCTGCCGGAGCTTACGTTCGGGGGTGGCTACTCGCAGCTCGGAAACAACAGCGCTCCCACCTCGGCCGATACCAAGACGACCCGCGGAACGTGGGCCTTCAACGACGTCTTCACCAAGGTGTGGGGCCGACACACGTTCACGGCGGGATACGAATGGCGCCTCGCCGGCACCAGTATCCACGAGGGCACCAACGAGGGTGGAACCTTCAATTTCGCCGCCAATACAACCGGCGATGCGGCCTGCCCCTCCAGCGCACCGTGCCCGGGCGATGCAGCCGCCAGCTTCTATCTCGGGGCCGCCTCGAACGCGACCATGACCTTCTATAACGTGCACGCCGAATATCCCCGCCAGTACGGTTATGCCGTTCACGGGGGCGATAGCTGGCGCATTACTCCCAAGTTCACGGCGGATTACAGCCTGCGCTGGGACTACATCACGCCCTTTAAGGAAAAGTTTGATAACCTGGCGTTCTTCGATCCCAATGGTCCTAACCCTGACGCCGTGACGGCGTCAGGGACCGAGCTTCTCGGGCGTCTCGCTTTTGCCGGCACCAAATGGGGTCCGGCCAGCTATGGAGCCCCTTATCCTGAAATTCCGTTCAAAAAGGGCTTCGCACCGCGCGTCGGCTTTGCCTACTCAGTGACGCCGAAGACTGTGGTGCGTGCCGGATACGGCATCTATTTCGGCCAGGCGTTCTATCCAGGCTGGTCCGGCGGTATGAGTCAGGACGGCTTCAACAAAAACGTGACTCTGAACCAGTCCTCCAGCGGTCCCTTCCAGGTGCCTGCGCTCTATTTGACATCAGGCGTGACACCCGCGATCGCCAGTACGGAAATCGGATCGACGGGTGAGGACATCAACGCGGGCTACGACAACGGCCAGTCGCCCTTGTATCGTCCGTTGGACGGCAACCGGCGTCCCTACTCCTCACAGTGGAACTTCACCATCCAGCAGGAGCTGCCGGGCGATACCGCTCTGACGATCTCGTATGTCGGGACGAAGGGTACGCATCTCCCTTCGAGCCTGAACCCCCTGAACGTTCTGAATCCGTTCAACCCTGCGATCAGCAGCATTGGTGCGAATCTGGCGGCCAACTACAGTTCGCCGACGGGTCCGGCCACTTTCGGTACATACGGAGTAGCGCAACCCTACGTGGGCTGGGAAGGCCAGATGACGGGCTGTGCGCCCACTCTGGCTCAGGCTCTGGTGCCGTATCCGCAGTATTGCAGTACCTTCGAGGGTCTGAATGAGGGACATGGGAACTCGTTCTACAACTCATTCCAGGCAGAAGTCGAGCGGAGAATGCACAATGGCTTCTATCTGCTCGGATCACTGACCATCTCCAAGCTCTACACAAACTCCACTTACTCAACCCAGGGGGCTTCCGGTAATACTGCGGGCAACAGCGGCGCCTTTTCCCCGTATCAGGAGAATCGTGCGTGGGCACTGGCTCCGGACAACACGCCGATCTCGGGCCAGATATCCGCTGTCTACAATCTCCCCATCGGTCAGGGCCAGCGACTCCTGAGCTCCGGGGGCGCGCTGAGCGATCTCGTCGGGGGATGGTCGGTCGTCCCGCTGTTCCACTATGAATATGGAACGCCAATGTGGTTCAGTTCGTCGAACTGCCCCACGTCGAGCCTCGTTCCGCAGTTCCGCGAGTCCTGCGTGCCAGGACAGCTATCCGGCCAGGAGGCTCTGCTGCACGGTCGCAACAGCTGGAATCCCGCCTCGGATGGCACCCGCTATCTGAACCCGAATTCGTTCGAAACCAACTTCTCCACATTCGGATATACCGGCTTCGGAAAGGCTGTCTCGACGGTTTACGGACCGGACTACAAGGATTTCGACTTCTCCCTGATCAAGAACACGCACTTCGCGGAGAAGCTGAACTTCAGGCTGGCAGCCAATTTCTTCAACACGTTTAATAACCACTACTTTGTCAGTCAGGGCGACACCATTTCATCGGCGTTCGTCACTGACGTTGCCGCTTCCGGTAACTCCTTCGGAACCTGGAACGGCACCGTGAGTACACCTCGCACAATCCAGTTCGAGGGACGCCTTGAATTCTGATTAAGTAGCTGCCGAAAGCACCAGAACCGAGCCGCGGTGAGAACGCCTGCCGCGGCTCGGTTCGTCTTTTGGGCCAAGCTGATCTTCCGGGTATCGGTCCGGCAGGCTTCCATTCAGGGTTGCGTTTTAGCCGGTGCTGCAACAGACGTGGACGAGCCGCGCAACTGGAGATACATCTGCAGCTGCGCCTGCGCTTTCGTCTCCTCACCCGACTTGCGGTAAAGCCGGCCCAGCGCGAGATGCGCTTCGGCGTAGCCGGGGTCGAGCGCGACAGCCTGCTGGAATTCTGCGATGGCCTCCGCACTGCGATTCATCTGCTCCAGCACGTTGCCTAACTGAAAGTGCGCCTGGGGGAATTTGGGCTCCAGCCGGATCGCTTCGCGAAGGCTGCTTTCCGAGTCAGGCAAACGGTCCATGATCTGCTGCGTGATGGCGAGGTTGTAATAAGGCCAGGCAGACGGCTTCCCGGCGGCGCTGTCCAGCTCGATGGCTTTGCGGAAGCTTTGCACCGAGAGCGCATTGGCATTCTGCTGGTAGTAGCAGAGGCCGAGGTTATCCCAGGCGCGCGCCATCTTCGGGTCGAGTTCCAATGCGCGCCTGAAACGGGAGATCGCCCGATCGTAGGCGCGAGCGTCGTAGTCGAGTCGGCCGAGCCAATAAGGATAGAGGGCGGAGTCCGGATGCTCCGCGGCGAGCGAGGTGAGTACCGGGCGTGCCCAGTCGGCGCGCCCCAGACGCAGGTAGGCCATGGCAAGCGTGAATTCCACCGACTGATCGAGCGGAGCGATGGCTTCGGATTTCTTCCAGGACACGGCTGCGTGCAGATAGTCGTGATCGAGATAGTAAACGCCGCCGAGAAACGTAAGCACCTGAGCGCTGCGGGTCGAGGAAGCGTCCGTGGAAATCTGCGGGATCAGTAGTTTCTCGGCGGCGATGTAGTCATGCGATTCCAAAGCCTGCCGAAGCTGCTGTGTCTGGGCTGCCGGAAGGCCGAGGGAGTCCACCGCGGAAAAGGAAGGAGCGGCCTCGGGGTCGGGTGCCTGAGCGGCGAAGCAGAAGGCAGCCGTATCGATGAGAATCATCGCCAGTGCAGCCCCAGTCGCAGCGCGAGTGAGTCGCCTGACCATGCGGGGATTATAGTATTGTCGATCCCGGGAGATCCGTGCGTCGAAACGGCCGGTTTGCTAGACTTTCTTTGGCACGCTTGCCGTCACGCCGTGGCCTCGCGGTGGGTAAAGTCAGGGGGTGTTGTTGGCTGGGGTGGTCCGTATCCGGGACCGCCTTCAATTCAGATGACCACGCGTTACGCTCCGACCGCGCCCGCAAGGCGATGATGAGCTCCCGGCGCCAGGCATCCGAAAGCGAAACGGCCACCAGAACCGCCACCGGCACTTCCGGGCGCTTTCAGCAGGTGGCGAATTTGCAGTAAACAAAGCGGAGAGGTGGCAGAGCCCGGTTGAATGCACCTGACTCGAAATCAGGCATACTCGTAAGGGTATCGGGGGTTCGAATCCCTCCCTCTCCGCCATATCTTTAAGCTATCTATTTTCAACTGCTTAAAACCGTGCGCACCGCCAGGCGCGCCACCTCCTCCTGCGTTGTCAGTCGCGCTCGCGCTACGGAACCAACATCACCGGCCCCTGCCAGAAGGCCGCCCTGCGTCCCGCCGGATCAAGCACACTCACCTGGCACTGATATTCTCCCGGCGCCAGTTTTCCCACCGCCACCTGGAAGTTCAGCGGTACCACTCCCAGCCGCGTCGCGGCTTCGGGCGCGACCGCAATCGGCGGCGTCTCCAACGCCATTTTCTGGTCCCGATAGAAGCTCACATAGGCGAACAGCGGTGTTGGCTTCACCGCCGTCGGCGCTGCGGAACCGGCATTCTCCTCTGCCGCTTTGTCCTTCTCGTACGCCTGCAGGAAGACATACAGGGTCCGGTCCACCGGGAAGACGCGCGTCACGCTCGGAATCAGCTTGAGCCCGTGCTGGACCATCGGATTCGCCGCGTCGTCCTTTGCCTGCTCCTTGCCGCGCGACGCGTTGTAGAGTGCGTCGTTCACATCCACCCGCTGGCTGCTGAGCAC
>JBAUZR010000018.1:0-2186 GCA_049585375.1 Acidobacteriaceae bacterium | reverse complement strand
GGAAATAAGTGAGCATGCGCATCCCGGAGGCGGGACCCTTGGGAGAAACCTTCTTCGAGGCGAGCGAGCGGGCGATCACAGGCGCGCTCTTCGTGAAGAGATCTTTGGGCGGATGAGTGGAGTCGGTGGTGACCTCTTTCACCCAGCGCTTCTTCGTCGCGGATTTCGCCGGAGACTTTCGCGATGCACCCTTCGAAGCAGACTTGCTCGTGCGGGTGGATTTTACGCGGGCGCGGCTGTGAGTCCTGCCGGGCATAGGAATTCCCCTCTAGTGCCGCTTGAAATACTGAACTGCGCGCTCGTGCTGCTCGGCCTTCTCGCGCGAGGAAAAGGTCCCGAGGTTGCGGCGCTTGCCGGTGGAGGGATTCTTCTTACGGGAATAAAGACGATATTCGCCGGATTTGAGTTTGCGAATCATACAGAAATGGATGCGGTGGGCCGACAAAATGAGGTCCGAGAGAGCACTCGGGAATGCCCGAAAATCGTTGGGTTCTATACTGGGTTGACCTCCGGGCCGAGCTAATGTCAAGTTTGACCGTCACGCAGATCATCACAAGCCTCCTCGCCATTCCGGCATGGATTCCGATCGCAATTTGCCCCGGGTATCTGACGGCCTGGTTTGCCGACCTGTACGGATTTCGTCGGCGCAGCGTGGCGGAGCGACTGATGTGGAGCGTGCCGCTGTCCCTTGCCGTCGCGACGATCATCGCGCTGCTGGTTGGCTGGTTCGGGTCATTGACGGCTGACGTTGTCGTTTTCGCCGCATGCTTCCTGCTTTGCACTGGGGTTGTTCTCCGCGAATGGCGGGATCTGCACCGCAGCCAGCGCCGCTGGGTTGTGGGGTGGAATCCCGGAGGCAGCACGGCACTTTTGCTGGCCTGTCTATGGGTGGTCATCGCCATCCTGTCGCTCGTGGATTTTGGAAATCATGGGCAGCTGTACCTGAGCGTGACGATGGTCGATCTGGGCTCGCGCGTGAACTGGACGGAGTCCATCCTGCGCACGGGCGTGCCACCCATGAATCCTCTGTACATGTTTGGTCATCCGGCGCATTTGCGTCAGTACTACTTCTGGTATGTGGACTGCGCGGTGGTCGCGCGCATGTGGCATCTGCCGGTGCGCGCCGTCTTCACCGCCAGCAGCGTGTGGTCGGGGTTCGCACTGGCGGCCCTTATTGGGCTCTTCTGCAAGCATCTTCTTGACGCGGGCGCGCGGGCGCGAACGCAGTTCCTGGCGGGCATCGCGCTGTTGGGGGTCACAGGACTGGATCTGCTCGCGGTACTCGGGAGCATTTTCTTTCTGGGGAAACCACTGCCTCTCGATTTCGAATGGTGGTCGCAGGATCAGGTCACCGGCTGGATCGACTCACTGCTGTGGGTGCCGCATCACATCGCGGGACTGGTCTGCTGCATGCTGGCCTTCCTGCTGGCGTGGAAGACGAAAGACGCATTGGCGCGGCAAGGTGCGGTAACAGTCGCGCTGATCGGCTGCGCGCTGGCCAGCGCCTGCGGCTTGTCGGTATTCGTGACGTTCGCTTTCTTCCTGGTGATGTTGCTGTGGGCTGTCTGGCAGATTGCCGTCGAACGCTCAGCGGCGCCGGTGGGCTACCTCGGGGGGGGCGGCGTTCTGTCGCTCGTATTGCTCGTTCCCTATCTGAGGGAGCTACTGCACGGATCGTCAGACGCGAAGGGTGGCTCTCTCTTCGGTTTTGGCGTGCGCGAGATGATTCCGCCGGACGGGCTGCTGGCGACACCCTGGTTTCAGCATTTGGCTGCGGTTCATCCGACGGCTGCCCGACAATACGCGGATCTGATCCTGCTGTTGCCTGGTTATGCGCTGGAGCTGGGGTTTTATGGGCTGGTGCTGCTGATATTTCTGATTCCGGCGTGGCGCGGACGAGTGCGACTCAGCGAGGGACAGCGAGCGCTGTTGTTTCTGGCGGTCGCTACGTTTCCGCTGATCACGCTGCTGCGCTCTCAGGTGATCTCGAACAACGATTTTGGCTGGCGATCGGCGCTCATTCTGCAGTTCCCCCTGCTGTTGCTGGGCGCACAACTGGTTTCGGACTGGAATTCGGATAAGAAAAAGCGCACGAACGAACCTGCGGACAACGCGTGGAGGTTATGCGCGCCGGCGTGGATTCGCTCCCTGACTCTGCTGGCGCTGGCAATCGGGGTCATGAGCAC
>JBAUZR010000017.1:0-1761 GCA_049585375.1 Acidobacteriaceae bacterium | reverse complement strand
GCAGAACAACGACTCCAGCGCTGAAGCGGCCGAGCAGATCTCCTTCATCGCGGTGCGCAACAGCCATCCGCCCCAGCACAAGGACCAGGAATAATGACCGGACTGAAGATGGAACGCCGAAGCTTCGTAAAGTGGCTCACTGCCCTTCCGCTGATGGCGCAGGTGGGGCTGCAGGAAGCCCTTGGCACCGGCTGGGCCGAAACCGCGAAGCTCTCCGCGGATAACGTCTACACTCGCCTCGGGGTTAAGCCCATCATCAACGGCCGCGGCACCTGGACCTATCTCAGCGCCTCGCTGGAGCTCCCTCAGGTGAAAGCCGCGCAGGACGCCGCCTCGAAGCATTTCGTCAACATCTTCGAGCTGCAGCATGCCGTCGGCCGACGTCTTGCCGAACTCACCGGCGCGGAATCCGGCATGATCACCTCCGGAGCCGCCGGCGCCATGGCCTCCGGTACAGCGGCCTGCATCGCCGGCAGCGATCCTGAACGCGTGTGGCAGTTGCCCGACACCACGGGCCTCAAAAGCGAAGTCGTCATGATGGGCGGCCGCAGCCCCTTCGACAACGCCATCCGCCTCGCCGGTGGCAAGCTCGTCGTCGTTACCACCCTCGACCAGCTCGCCAACGCCCTTGGCAGCAACACAGCGATGATTTACACCGGCTCCGATCCCGACAAGCTCGCCCAGGAGATTGCCGTTGCCAAGCGCGCCGGTGTGCCCATCTTTATGGATGCCGCCGACGGCGTGCCTCCCATCGGCAAGCTCCAGATGTTCGCCAAAATGGGCTGCGACCTCTACACCGTCAGCGGCGGCAAAGGCCTCTGCGGACCACAGTGCAGCGGCGTTCTGCTCGGCCGCAAAGATCTCATCGAAGCCGCCCTCTTCAATACCAGTCCCTGGGAAGGTGCCGTCTGCCGCCCCATGAAAGTCGGCAAGGAAGAAATCCTCGGCTGTCTTGCAGCAGTCGAAGCCTGGTACCACATGGACGTCGACGCCCTGAACAAGGAATGGAACGGACGCGTGGAGCGCATTCAAAAGCTCGTGCAGACCGTGCCCGGCGTTAACACCTCCATCGCCACACCGCCCGGGGGCAACAGCTACCCCACTCTGACAGTCACCTGGGACGAACAAGGCTGGAACTACACTACGCGGGATTGCGCCCGCGATCTGCTGGACGGCACCCCCAGCATCGCAGTGCTCACCAACGACAACCCCAGCGACGTTCTCGGCCGCAAACCTGGCAAAGTCAAAGCCCCGGGACTCACCGACAACAAACTGCAGATCATCTCCATGACGCTTCAGCCAGGTGAGGAGATCATCGTGGGCCGGCGGCTGCGCCAGTTACTTTCCGCGGCCCGGCAGCACAACGCATAATCCGGGACGCTATGAAGCCGGGGACGAGGCCACGAATGAAAGTTTCGATCGGCGCGGCACTCCTTCTGTCGCTCTCCATGGGTGCATCGCCGCAGGCGCAGAGCCACGCAGGTGAATCCTGCACCGTTCGCCCCACGACCTTCGATGGCTGGCAGGCCCAGGAAATGGCGAACTCCTGGGTGCGCCTCATCTTCGTTCCCCAGCTCGGCGGCCGACTCATGCAGGTCATCTTCAACGGCCATCCGTATCTCTTCGTCAATCCGGAATTCGAAGGCAAGGACATCCCTTCCGCCGCCGCCCGCGGCCGCTGGATCAACTACGGTGGCGACAAGATCTGGCCTCTCCCGGAGGGCGACGACGACGAGCAGCACTGGACCGGAGCCTCCACTC
>JBAUZR010000016.1:0-2212 GCA_049585375.1 Acidobacteriaceae bacterium | reverse complement strand
ATCTCGTTCCAGAGTTCGACATTTCTCCAGCTCGCCCACATCTACCTCCTCCAGCTCTGATCAGCGGTCTGGACAGGCCATCAATCCTGCAGCGCTACTCGAACGGCCTCAAGAAGAGTCTCGCCGTCAAAAGGTTTCATGAGGAAGCTGACCGCGCCGGCTCGCATTGCCTGCAGCCGCATCTTTTCATCGCCATGTGCGGTAATGAAGATCGTCGGAATGGGGTAACCGTCGGAATTCAACCTGGCCTGAAGGTCCAGTCCGGATATCCCCGGCATGCGGATATCGGCGATCAGACATCTCGTTTCACGCTGCAGGCCGGAATTTATAAACTCCTCGGCGCAACTAAAAGCCTGCGCCGAGATGCCCGCCGACTTCAGCAAACGCTGCACGGCACCCCGATACGGTTCGTCGTCTTCGATAATGGCGACCATTTCCCCTTCCCGGAGTCTACCCATTCAGATACAGAATTACGCGACGCCCCCGGGAGAGCAATTATTGGTTTTGATAATGGAGTCGACAGGTATGTATAAGCCGCTGCCCCGGAGTACGCCCCGCAGGCGCCCCTCAGCGGTCCATGCTGGTTATCGTCGACGTCCTGAGCTTTTCCGCCATTCTCCCCAGTTCCGCTGGTGAATGAGCCTGCATCTTCCGCATGACGTGGCCGCGATGAACCGTTGTGGTGATCTCACTGGTGCCCAGTGCCGAGGCGATTTGCTTGGTGAGCATGCCGGAAACGATAAGGCGCATGACCTCGCGCTCACTCGCCGTCAGCGTGGTGTAGCGCTCCTTCAGTTGCGCAATCTCTTTTTGCTGTTGCCTGGCTTCGATATTGATTTTGAGAGAATGCTGAATGGCATCAATCAGGTCCTGATCGCGGAATGGCTTGGTCAGAAATTCCACTGCGCCCGATTTCATCGCTTTGACCGTCATAGGAATGTCGCCATGGCTGGTGATGAAGATGACGGGGATCTGCGCTTCCGTTTCAATCAGTTTTTGCTGTACTTCCAGGCCGCTCATTCCAGGAAGCCGCACGTCCAGCACAAGACAACAGGCGACATCCGGAAGCTTGTGCTGAAGGAAATCCTGCGGCGTGGCAAACGCTTCCGAATGCAGATCCACGGTCTTCAGCAGGCGCTGCGTCGCGGCCCGCATCCGATCGTCGTCATCCACAATGAACACAACAGCTTTATCGGGCGAAGTCATGCGGAGACCGTTGTCCTGATGGGGAGCGTAAAGTAAGATGTTGTGCCTCGTCCAGGATTCGTGGTCGCCCACAGGTGACCGCCATGCGAGTCCAGTTTGGAACGAGTGATTGCCACTCCCAAACCTGTGCGCAGCTGCATCGGGTCCGCCATCGCTTTGGGCAGAATAGATGGCACCCGCAAATACATCACGCAGCTGCTGTCATTCGACAGGGGAGTGTGAAGTGAAAGGTTGCCCCCCGCCTGGGGTTCGCGGTGGCCCAAATGTGCCCGCCATGGGATTCGATAATGGAGCGGGTGATCGCCAGTCCCAGTCCGGTGCCCTGCGATTTGGTCGTAAAAAACGGGGCAAAAATCTGATCGGCATTTTCCGCTGGCAGTCCTACGCCGGTATCCGAGATGGAGATTAAAAGCTGAGCATCATCCATGAGTTGAGACTGAATCCTCACGTCGCCGCCGTACCGTGTGGCCTCTATACCATTCAGTATTAGATTAAGCAGCACCTGTTGTAACTGAACCCGATCCGCCATTACCGCCGGCAGCTCTTCGGCAAGGCGCGTGTGTATGTTCACCGAATGCCGCTCTGCTTCGCTCTTCAGCATGAGCACCATCTCGCCAATGACCTCGTTGACCTCAACTGCTGTTGGCTGCGAAGAGCCCTTCTGGTAAAGCGAGCGGACGCGGTCGATGATGTCGGCAGCACGCCTGGCATCTTTGACCATCTCCGAGGCCGCTTCCCGCGCCTCCGGAATATCGGCTGGATCCCGATTAAGCAATCGAGCGCAGGCTTCAGCGTTTGTCACCGCTGCGCCAATGGGCTGCTTGATCTCGTGGGCCAGCGAAGCCGTCAGTTCGCCGATAGTACTAACCCGGTTGACCCGTGCCAGATGTGCCAGCTCCTGCCGCAGTCTCTCGTGCTCCACTTCGGCCAGCTTCCCTGCGGTCACGTCCATGATGACTCCTATCATTTGCGTTACTTCACCAGACGGGTCCAGGACAGGATGGCC
>JBAUZR010000015.1:0-4181 GCA_049585375.1 Acidobacteriaceae bacterium | reverse complement strand
GCCCCAGACCCAGTGGTGATCGACAAAGACGGGCGACTGGGCGGCGAGAGTGAAAGGAACATTGTTGTTCTTGTCGCCGAGGCAGGCGCGCGCCTGCTGGGTGGGATCGTAGGTTGCGACCTGATCCTTGATTCCGGAGAGGATGAGGTTATTGTTCGCGTCCACGGAAAAGTCCGTCGCGACCTGGTGAACTTTGATCACGACAGGAACGATGAAGGCTTTGACCGAGGCGCTTTTGGGAGCATTGTCGCCGGAGAAAGGACTGGGACCGACGATGAAGCCGTAGTTGAAGGAGCCGCTGCGCGAGCTGGGGTAGTAGTAGGGCGAGACGATGGGCTGCGGCGGATGGCTGGAGTGGTTTGCGAGTGCGGCGGCAGAACCGGGCTGCAGGCCGAAGCTGGAAAGCTGATGGAGGGATTTATTAGGGTGTCCGTCGAGATGGCCGCGGAGCGCTTCAGGGAATTTTCCGTTCCTGACGGTATCCGCGGAGATGAGCTGCGCCGATACGGGCAGAGATGCAAGCGCCAATGTGCCCAGGGCAAGGAGAGCTTTCACGACTGCGCATCTTGATTTATGCATGGCAATCCTCAATGGTTGAAGGCCCGAGTTGGGGGAAGACCTCGCAGACGACGAACAGCAGCGGGGAGATGATTTTGCTGAGGCGGTCTGCAGGTGTCAAGAGGATTCTGAAAGGCGTGCAGGCGACCGATCTGGGCGTGTCTCCGGTTGCTGGGGGGCCGACCGGCAGAGAGCGATGACTGTCTCTAAGCAAGTGCTCTCAAATTCCCGCGCAGACGATCTGCCTCGGCGGCTCCCAGCATGGTCTCTACCTCCGCATGGGTTCTTTCCCACACCGGGGTCGCCTCGCTGAGGAGGGTTTTTCCCTGCGGGGTCAAACACAACAGGCGGCCCCGCCGATCCTGGGGATCCACTTTCACCGTGACCAGGCCGCGGCGTTCGAGCGGTTTGAGCGCCGCTGTCAGAGTGGTGCGGTCCATCGCGAGCAGTTCCGCTACCGATCCTATGAGGGGTGGTTGCGGGCGGTTCAGGGACATCAGCAGGGAGAACTGTCCGTTGGTCAGCCCGAGCGGGAGAAGAGCCTGATCGAAGCGGCGCGCGAGGGCGCGGGCCGCCCTCTGCACATGCAGACAGAGGCAGCAATCCCGGACCCGCAAGGTGGTTTGAAAAGAAAGCGGCTGAGCTCTTGACATACGGCCTCTTATGTTGATATCAACATAATCTATGACTGTCAAGGCAGGAAATGGTTGCGGTCCGATCGATGAGGATGGCGGACAGAAATCGCCAACGATGATGGCGCGTAGCACAATGGTTTGCAAGTAAGCAGGCGGTCCCCGGGCTTCTGCAGTCACACTCGTTCCCAGACGGAGAACTAATATGTCTTTCCTTCGTGATCTGAGAATCGCCGTTCGGTCGCTTTCCCGCGTTCCTTCGCTGTGGATCACGGTGGCTCTGACGCTGGCGCTCGGCATTGGCGCGAACGCGGCTATTTTCTCAGTGGTTCGCGCCGTGCTACTGCGCCCGCTCGCCAATCGCGACGAGGCGCGGCTCCTCTACATTCGGCAAAGCGCCCCCGGCATTCACGCGGAGAACACCACGTTCTCGATTCCGGAAATCGACGACCTGGGAAAGCACCTGCAATCGATCTCGGAGCTGGGCACTTTCTCAGAGATCGATCTCACGCTTCAGGGCCTGGGGCAGCCTCGTGAGATCCCCGCGGGTGTGGTGGACGGGCACTACTTTGAAGTGATGGGGCTGCGCCCGATCCTTGGGCGGCTGCTGGGCCCGTCTGACGACGGACCGAACGCGTCGGGAGCGGTGGTTCTCACCTATAAGTTCTGGACGCAGTCGCTGCACTCCGACCCGACTGTGATCGGCAAGACGATCCGCCTGGACAGCTTTGCGGGATCGCGATCCGCCACGATCGTGGGCGTGCTGGAGCCGGCGGTACCTTACCCGGTGGCGACCGAGATCATTGCCAACGTTGTGACCAGTCCGCATCACCTCTCGGCGACGATGGTGACCGGGCGCGAACATCGGATGACCGAGCTGTTCGGGCGGCTGGCCCCGGGAGCGACGCTGGAACAGGCGCGCGCCGAGCTCCGCACGGACTACGCGGCGATGCTGCAGGCCCACCCCGAGACGTACAAGCGCGACGACCAGTTCACGATCTCGGTTCGAAGGATGCACGATCAGATCAACGCCCGGGCCAACACGATCCTGTGGGTTTTGTTTGCGGCTTCCGCATTGTTGTTCGTGATCGCCTCGTCGAACGTCGCGAACCTGATCCTGGCTCGCACTCTCCGGCGGGAGTCGGAGCTGGCCGTGCGTTCGGCTCTGGGCGCGAGCACCGTGGCCCTCCGCCGATCGCTGCTGGCCGAAAGCCTGGTCCTCTGCGGGTCGGGCGTGGCTGCCGCGCTGCTGATTGCCGCCCCGATGGTGTCGATTCTGGGCAAGTACGCGGCGCGATTCTCAGTACGCGCGGACGATCTCCACCTGGATTCCTCGCTGGTCTGGTTCGGGATCGGGCTGGCTCTGGTGGCCTCGGTTTTCCTGGCCTGGATTCCGCGGTTGCCCTCCACGAAATCCGCGCCGGTTTCCGGACTTGCCGTTGGGGGGACCCGCAGCGCCACCGGCTCCAATCGCCGTCTTCGCATCTTCGCTGTCACGCAGATCACGGCTTCCTTCCTGCTGCTTGCCGGCGCAGGCCTTCTTCTACGCACGCTTTACGATCTGGAGTCCACGCCGCCGCCATTCGATACATCGCGTGTTCTCGCGATCAATCTTCCGCCGGTGACGTATGGCCGCACGCCGCAACAGCAGCAGGACTTCAATCACGAGGTGGCTCGCCGGGTATCGGCACTTCCGGGCGTAAAGAGCGTGGCCACGGGCTTCAGCGTTCCCTGGCGTGACTCCCAGGGGCTCAACATCAGCTTCGCGTTTGCGGTTCAGGGCGCCACACGCAAGAACGGCGATGAGGATCTGCGCGCCAACTTCCGTTCGGTTTCTCCGGGATTCTTCTCTACGCTGGGCATGCCGATTCTTGAAGGCCGCGATTTTCGGGATACCGACAAGAACGGATCCGACCGCGTCGTCATCATCAGCAAGAGCGTGGCGGACAGGCTTTTCCCGGGCCAGGAAGCGATCGGCCGGACCATGCGGTGGACCGATGGCGTGATGAAGTTCATCGGCATCAGCTACGACACGCGCCGCATCGTGGGCGTCGTGCCCGACTTCGATGACGAGAACATCATCCCCAACCCTGCCATGACGATCTACCAGCCGGTCGATCAGGAGGGCTGGGGCGGGCGGCTGTTTGTCCACACGGAAGCCGATCCTTACCCGCTGGTGCCTGCGATCGTGAAGACGGTTCAGGGCATCGCCGCAGATCAACCGGTGGAGCGCGCCGCCACACTGGAGGACATCCGTAACGAAGTGCTCTCTCCGGACAAACTCAATGCCATCGTCTTTGGCGGATTCGCCGCCGTGGCGCTACTCATCTCCATCGTCGGAGTGGCCGGAGTCCTCGCATTTTCCGTGAGCGCACGCACCCGAGAATTCGGCATCCGGATGGCACTCGGTGCGGAGCGTCGCCATATTCTTGCCGATGTTCTGCGCGAAGGCCTCGTGATCGCGGTCGTTGGCGTGGTTGCGGGTCTGGTGGTCGGCCTGGCGGGAGCGCGGGGCCTCGCCGCCGTACTTGGACAGGTGCATCTGCCGGGCCCGCTGAGCTTCATTGCCGCAGCAGCCGTGATTTTGATGGCGGCGGCGATTGCTTCCGCCGTGCCTGCGGCTCGGGCGGCCCGGGTGAACGCCGTCGAAGCGCTGCGGGCCGAGTAACTGGGTTTCGGCCTTGTTTTCGAACCTGGTTCCGCGACAGGATTCGAATGCCGGCGGGCTGCGGGGTCGGGCCGCGGCGCCGAGCAGAATCTGCGATTTGCGGGAAACTCGTTCCCGTTCAGCCGCCTGAATCGCCGCCTGGGGGCGGATTTTCGCCATTCAGCCCGCCAAGGTTCCACTTTAGGGTGAGGATGCCTATGCTCGAAGCTGGTAAAGTCCTGGCGGACAGTTACTTATCTGATTCCCAGGCAACCACGGCAGGAATTTAGCAACGCGAATCCTGCAATCCGAATCCTGAAAGACCAGGAGAGTTTAGCAATGTC
>JBAUZR010000014.1:0-3911 GCA_049585375.1 Acidobacteriaceae bacterium | reverse complement strand
GGATGCGGTGCATGCCTACATGGATCGGTCGGCGATCCATTTTATGGAGCAGATCGCGGGCGAGGTTCACGCGCTGGAGGGCGAGACCGGCCGGCATTTCGTGATCATCGCGGAGAGCGACCTGAACGATCCGCGCGTAGTGCGGGCGCGCGAGGCCGGCGGCTACGGCATGGACGCGCAGTGGAGCGATGACTTCCACCATGCTCTGGTGACCGTGCTGACCGGCGAGCGCACCGGCTATTACGCGGACTTTGGTGAGATCGGTCAGCTGGCGAAGTCCCTGCGCGACGCATTTGTCTACGACGGCCAATATTCGCGACATCGCGACCGTATTCACGGGGCGCCGGTGCGGGGGCTGCCGGGCTGGCGCTTTCTGGGGTTCTCGCAGAATCACGATCAGGTTGGCAATCGCGTTAAGGGCGAGCGGCTTTCTGATCTTGTCAGCCTCGGGCGAGTGAAGATCGCGGCGGCTCTGGAACTGACGGCTCCGTTTGTGCCGATGATTTTTCAGGGCGAGGAGTGGGCGGCGTCCGCGCCGTTCCAGTACTTCACCGATCACGAGAAGGAACTGGGGAAGCTTGTCTCCGAAGGGCGGAAGAAGGAGTTCGCGGCGTTCGGATGGGATCCCGCCGAGGTGCCCGATCCGCAGGCGCTCGCGACCTTC
Organism: Acidobacteriaceae bacterium; assembly: GCA_049585375.1. Classification (GTDB taxonomy): domain Bacteria; phylum Acidobacteriota; class Terriglobia; order Terriglobales; family Acidobacteriaceae; genus Palsa-343. The sequence goes on along the minus strand of JBAUZR010000014.1, from coordinate 3,247 downwards.
GAGCGGTCGAAGCTGAACTGGGAGGAGCGCAGCCAGCCGCCGCATGCGGAAATGCTGGCGTGGTATCGCGAGCTGATCGCTTTGCGCAAAGGCCTGCCGGAACTGACCGACGGCGATCTTTCCCGGGTGCGGATGCGCTGCAGCGAGCAGGAGCGCTGGCTGATGATGGAGCGCGGCCGCTGCACGGTTGCTTTTTCAGTCGCAGAGAGGCCGATGACCGTTGATGTTCAAAGCGGGTCGCGGATTGTCCTGGCCTCGACGAACGAAGTGGTCTTTGAAGGAGATCGGCTGACATTACCACCCGATTCGGTGGCGGTGCTGACGTGCGGCGAAAATCCAACCGGCGTCGTACAGTAGGAACGAATGGATGCAAGCTGGTTTTCTCTGATTCTGCTGGTTACGTCTCTGGCCGCAGGATTGCTGGGGGCTCTGAGCGGCCTGGGCGGCGGTGTGGTCATCGTGCCGGTGCTCACGATCCTGTTTCATGTGGATATTCATTATGCGATCGGCGCCTCGCTGGTGTCGGTGATCGCGACCTCGTCTGGAGCGGCGGCCGCTTACGTGCGCGAGGGGTTCTCGAATATCCGCGTAGGTATGTTCCTGGAGATCGCAACAACGCTGGGCGCTTTGGTGGGAGCGTGGCTGACGACTGAGGTGCCAACGCGCTGGATCGGCATTGTGTTTGGCGTAGTTCTTCTGTATTCAGCGTATGTTTCGTTGAAGGCCAAGCATGAGGAGATCACCACCGAACCGGATGCGATGGCACTGCGGTTGCGACTGCAGGGCACTCTGCCGCTGGGCGATGGGAGCGGGCAGCCCTATGTCGCGCAGCGGGTGCCGGCCGGGTTCGGGTTGATGTGGCTGGCCGGGGTGCTTTCCGGACTGCTGGGCATTGGATCGGGCGCGGTGAAGGTGATCGCGATGGATCAGGCGATGCGGCTACCGTTCAAGGTTTCGACGACGACCAGCAACTTCATGATCGGCGTGACGGCGGCGGCGAGCGCTGGACTCTATCTGAAGAGCGGGTATCTGGCGCCGGCGCTGGTGATGCCGGTGATGCTGGGCGTTCTGGCGGGATCGCTGATCGGGTCGCGCCTGCTGGTGCGGGCGCCCGTGCGAGCGCTGAAGGTGGTCTTCTCGCTGCTGATCATCGCGATGGGAATTGAAATGATTGTGAACAGCGTGATGGGGAAATAGCCGATGAGCTGGAACGACAAGCGGATCGAGACCTGGGTCGGCATCATGCTGCGCACCGGCGTAATGCTGGCGGCGGCGGTTGTGCTCATCGGCGGGGCAATGTACCTGGCACACAGCCATGGTGCGCGGCCCGACTACTCCCAGTTCCACGGTGAAACCGTCCAGCTGATGACGATGCACGGCATCGTCCACGGCGTGGGTAAGGGTGACCCGCGCAGCATCATCATGCTGGGGCTGTTGATTCTGATCGCCACGCCGGTGGCGCGCGTGGGCATGTGCGTGGTCGGTTTCCTCTTCGAGCGCGATCGGATGTATGTGGTGGTGAGCAGCCTGGTGCTGCTGATTCTGCTGTACAGCCTGTTCTTCCACAAGTAAGGTTTATACCGGGGCCAGCAGGCGCACGACGATGAAGATGGCCACGCCGAGGAAGAAGACCAGGGCCATGCGGATGCCGGGCTCGCGGTTGACCTCAGGAACGAGGTCGGTGGCGGCGACGTAGATGGCCACGCCCGCGGAGAGCGGCAGGCCGGCAAGAACCCAGTGGGGCAGCAATCCGATGATGAGGACCCCGGCGATGGTGGCGGCTGCCAAACCAATGGCGGCCCATAGCGCAGCGCGCCGCGAGCGGCCTGACGCCAGCATGACGGAAGCTATGGTGAAGCCTTCCGGGACCTTGTGGAGAATGATCGCGACGAAGATGAGCCAGCCGAGGGTGCGGGAGAGGACGAAGCCGGAGGCGATGGCGACGCCGTCGAAGAAGGAGTGGGCGGCGAGTCCGCAGAGAATCGACCAGCCGGTATGGGCATGCAGGAGTTCGTGCCCGTGAGTCTCTTCGCCGAAGTGGAAGTGCGGCGTGATGGTGTGCTCGAGCAAATGGATGATGCAGTAGCCGGCGAGCACGAGGGCGGCGCCCCAGAGCGGGGAGAAGCGGATGCTTTCCGGGACCATATCGAGTATGGCGACGGCCATCATGAATCCGGCGCCGAGGGCGATGAAGTAACGCAGGTAGCTGTGCGGCCAGGTGCGACGCACCAGAACCACGCCACCGAGAATGTCGGCGACGGCGGCGAGGGTTCCGAGGATGAGGGGAAGAAGCATAAGGCAGCGGAGAAGCGGTCAGGTCGTGAAGCGGTTAGCGAAAATGCTGTCAGCCAAAAAAGCCGTCAGCGAAAAGTCGTCAGCGACGAGGATCTGCAGAATTCTAACCGGATTGTGGCGAACCGCGTTCCCCGACCGCTCTTCGCAGACCACCTGCCTGCTGACGGGTTTTTGGCTGACGCTTCTCGCCTTCTTTAGCCACTGTGTCGTATATGCAGCACATCGCCGTCCTGGACGAGGTAGTCTTTGCCTTCGAGGCGGAGGGTGCCCTGGGAGCGGGCGACCGCTTCCGAGCCGGCGGCGAGAAGCGTATCCCAGTGAATGGTTTCGGCGCGGATGAAGTGCTTTTCCAGGTCGGTGTGGATGGCGCCGGCGGCTTCCTGGGCGCGGGAGTTGGCGGGCACGGTCCAGGCGCGGCACTCGTCCTCGCCGACGGTGAAGAAGCTGATGAGACCGAGGAGCTCGTAGCTGCGGCGGATGAGGCGCACGAGGCCGCTTTCCTGTAATCCGTAGGAAGAGAGGAATTCTTTCGCTTCCTCGTCATCCATTTCGGCGAGCTCGGCTTCGACTTTGCCGCAGAAGGCTGTGGCGCCGGCGTTGGGGCGGGCGGCGAGTTCCTGCAGGCCAAATTTCTCGGGGGCTTTTTCGAGGTCGGCGCCGAGAGTCGTGCTTTCCGAGATGTTGACCGCGTAGAGGACCGGCTTCTGGGAGAGGAACATGAAGCCCCGGATGAGCTTCTTTTCCTCGGGCGACATTTCCAGCTCGCGGAGCGGGGTTTCGGCCTCGAGGGCGGCTTTGGAGCGGAGCAGGAGCGCGTGCTCTTTCTCGAGATCGGAGGTCCGCATCTTCTTCAGATCTTTTTCGAGGCGCTCGAGGCGCTTTTCGATCTGGGTGAGGTCGGAGAGCATCAGTTCGAATTCGAGGCTCTTGGCATCGCGGAGGGGATCGATGG
>JBAUZR010000013.1:0-4139 GCA_049585375.1 Acidobacteriaceae bacterium | reverse complement strand
GCCCTGCCCCGTTGCCGGGAGCAACTTCTCTTCTGCCTGACCGGAATGGATAAAGCAGAGCGGCGAGCGCCGAAGGTCAAAAATCGACAGATTTGAAAATACCCCCGGGTCCCAATCCGGTCAACTGCTTTTTTCATAGGCGTCTGTGACCGTCGTTACCGAAAATGGGATCGGAGCGCTAACCTGTTGATCATTAAGTCATTACCGTGCGGATGGGAGAATCAATGTCGATACTTGCCCGCTCGTGAGAATCCCGAAAATCATAGAAACTTACTAAGCTTTAAATATGAAAATACAATGGCAAATCATTCTTCAATATGGATATAAGCCATTAGAAATCTGGCTTAAAGGTCTCGCTTCAATTGCGTCGATCTTGTGAAAATCCGGCCTCACCCGACTCCCCATTCCGGGATATCGCGGGGGCGTAGCCGCGTACCGCAGCGCGCCGACGGCTATGCCGACGGGAAAAGACACCGCTCTCCGGCGTCCTCCTGCCGCCCAGCGGCCGGCTATTTGGAGCTTGAGAGTGCCTGCTGGACAGTTTCCGCGTTGGGCTCGGAGTTCTTCATATAATCGCTCACCCGCTTGCGTTCGTCGGGAGCCAGCGTCGGCACCAGTGCCAGGATGCGGCGCATCGTCGTCGCCACGTCATCTACCAGATTCATCAAGCGAATGGCTTCGCCGGAAAGGGGCATAAGTCAGTTGACCTCTGTTGCTATTGTCCGCGATGGAAGGGATTCCGGTAAAGCGCGGGCCGCCCGATGCGTCGAGCGGCCCTGGGTTTCAGAACGAATTTGCCCGGCCCCGTCTTCCGGAGCCGCACAGCCCCGTTAGTCCTGCGTCTCCTTCGGCTGCTGCACGCTCACCGCAGGAATGTTCTGATCGCGCACCAGTTTGTTGAACTGCTCGATGCCCGTAGTCTCCACCTTGTGCAGATGGTCGAGTTGCGTCTGCAACTGCGCCGAGAGCTCGTCGAACACCTGGTAGGACTGCGCCGTCGGAGCCACATCCGTGTCTTCAACGACCCCTTCCACCGAAGCCAGCTTGTTGTTCAGCTTGATCGGATAATTCAGCGCATCCTCATCCGCGTGCAGCTTCGTCTGGTAGATGGCCTCTTCGATCCCGGTCAGTTCATCGGTGAGCTGCTGAGCATCCGTCTTCACCTTCTCGTTGCTGCTGGTCAGATACGGTTTCAGCTGGTCCTTCGCGGCCCGTATGGCCACCACGCTCTGGTTCGCTTCCGTCACGCGGTCGCGTATCTTCAGCGCCAGATCCAGCTGCTTCTGGAAGTCCTCCGGTGTCGTGGGAGCCCGCGGGTCCTTCACAACCGTGAAGTTCTGCGACGACGTCTTGCCGTCGACCACCAGCTCCACCTTGTAGTCGCCCGGGATGGCCATCGGCCCCCGCAGCGATCCATCCCACATCAGCAGTCCCGGGAAGCCCGTCGCGTCGTTGTAGCGCAGATCCCAGACGTACTGGTTCAGGCCTTCCTTCGCAGGAGCCAGCCCGCCGCCGCGACGCCGGTAGGGATTCTCCGGCTCGGGTTCCTGTCCCTTCTTTGGCTTACTCGAGACTTCACGCACCAGCTTGCCGTCCGCAGTCAGGAAGCGCAGCTTCACCTCGCCCTTCGGCTTGTCTTTCAGGTAGTAGTCAATCACGGCGCCGTTCGGCGGATTCTGCCCCGCGGCCGGATCGCGCCCAAATCCGAAGCCGCCGCCATCGATGCGGATCGTCTTCTTCACCGGGAACAGCTCCACCGGTGTGCTGCGGTTAAAGTGCGCCGGGTTCAGCGCCCACACCAGCGGCATGTTGTCCATTACGTAGAAGCCGCGGCCCTGCGTCGCCAGCACCATCTCGTCCTGCTGCTTCTGGAAAGTGATGTCGGTGACCGGAACCGCCGGCAGATTCAGCTGGAACGGCAGCCATGTATCGCCGTCGTCATACGAGACGTAAAGATGCGACTCCGTGCCCGCAAAAACCAACCCTTTTTGGTTGGGGTCAGCACGAATCGTGCGCGTGAAGTCATCGTCCGGAATCCCGTTGACGATCTTCTTCCACGTCTTGCCGTAGTCGTTCGTCCTGTAGAGGAATGGGTGGAAGTCGTCCGACAGATACATCGTCGCCGCCACATACGCGGTCCCCGGTTCAAACGGCGATGCCGCAATGCAGTTGATGCGGATCCACTCCGGCATGTCCTTCGGCGTCACATTCTGCCAGGTTTTGCCATCGTCCTGGGTCACGTGGATCAGCCCGTCGTCCGAACCCACCCAGATCACGCCCGCCTTCACCGGCGACTCGTCGATGGTGAAGATCGTGTCGTAGTACTCGACCGCGGTATTGTCTTTCGTGATCGGACCCCCCGACGGACCCTGCTTCGATTTGTCGTTCCGGGTCAGATCCGGGCTCATCACCGTCCAGTGCTGGCCTTCGTCGGTGGTCGCCAGCAGCACGTTCGCGCCGGCATACAGCCGATGCGGATTGTTCGGTGAAAACAGCAGTGGGAAGCTCCACTGGAACCGGTACTTCATCGCCTCCACGCCGGAGCCCATGGGATTGTCGGGCCACGCGTTCACGTCCCGCTCCGAGCCCGTCCTGTTGTCGTACCGCGTCAGCAGCCCGTCGTACGAGCCCGCATACACGTACTCCGAATTCAGCGGATCGGGCGCGATCCAGCCGCTCTCGCCGCCGCCCACCTCGTGCCAGTCGCTCATCGTGATCGCGCCGGAATTGCTGCGGCTCAGCGTCTCAACTGTGGTGTTGTCCTGCTGCGCGCCGTAGATGTGATACGGGAAGTCGTTGTCCACCGCTACGCGGTAGAACTGCCCCGTCGGCTGATTGTCTTCCGTGCTCCAGCTCTTGCCGCCGTCAAAGCTGATCTGTGCTCCGCCGTCGCTCGACTCGATAAAGCGGTTTGGATCCTCAGGCGCGATCCACATATCGTGATTGTCGCCGTGCTGGTTACGAATCGTCGTGAACGTCTTGCCGCCATCGGTGGACTTGAACAGCTCCGTGTTTACCGCATACACCGTGTTCTCGTTCTTTGGATCGGCGAAGACCTGCGAGTAATACCACGCCCGCTGCTTGATTTCATTTTGGCCGTTCATCTTCGCCCAGGTCTTACCCGCGTCGTCGGAGCGGTAAATGCCCCCATCCTGCGCTTCGATCAGCGCCCACACTCGATCGGGATCCACCGGCGAAACGGTCAGCCCGATGCGTCCCAGCACTCCCTTCGGCATGCCCTGGTTATGCGTCAGCTCCGTCCAGGTATCGCCGCCGTCGGTCGTCTTCCACACCCCGCTGTCCGGGCCGCCGCTTTCAAACGTCCAGGGATGCCGCACCACCTGCCAGAACGCCGCATACAGCACCCGTGGATTCGACGGATCCATCGCCAGATCGATGGCGCCGGCCTTTTCGCTCTTGAACAGCACCTTCTGCCAGGTCTTGCCGCCGTCCTTCGACCGGAAAACACCGCGCTCCGCGTTCGGTCCGGCCATGTGACCCAGCGCCGCCACGTACACCAGATTCGGATCGCGCGGGTCAACGCGAATCTGTCCGATCTGCTCTGTGTCCTCGAGGCCAATGTGCTTCCACGTCTGCCCCGCGTCCATGGATTTGTAAACGCCATCGCCGTGCGACGCATTCCCGCGGATCGCGCTCTCGCCCGTCCCTACATAAATCACGTTGTGATCCGAAGGCGCCACCGCGATTGAGCCGATCGAGCCAAAGTTGATCTGCCCGTCGGTGATCGGTTTCCATGTGTGGCCACCATCGATGGTCTTAAAAACGCCGCCGCCGGTTCCGCCGAAGTAGTACACCAGCGGTTCGCCGGGCACGCCTTCAACCGCATCCACACGGCCGCCGCGGAACGGTCCAATTTGCCGCAGCGTCAGTGCCTTGAACCCGGCCGCCGGGCCTTTTTCCTGGGTCGTGCTCGGACTCTGATCTGTATCCGAATCCTGCGCGACTCCGGCCGCCACCACCCCGCCGAGCATCATGGCCAAAACCCCCATGCGCACAGCGGACCACCACGAGAGACCTGAAAACCCTTGGGAAATGCGCACGAATAGACTCTCCTTTACGAAAAACCTGGGATAGGGCGCTCTAAGCGTCCGTTAAAGTCGGGGAGAACTGGTTCTGAC
>JBAUZR010000012.1:0-7709 GCA_049585375.1 Acidobacteriaceae bacterium | reverse complement strand
CCGAACCCGCCACACCTGGCGAAGACTCCGGACAGGACCTTCTGCACGCAGTCAGCGCCATCTACTACCGCACCAAGGCCACTTACGTTCTCTGGATGCTGCGCAACCTTACCGGCGACAAAGCCCTGCAGAACGCTCTCCAGGCCTACAACTCCGAGCAGGACACTACGCCTGACTACTTCGAGCGCATTCTCACGCCACTGGCCTCCGCCGATCTTCTCTCCGGCCAAAAGAACTTAAGCTGGTTCTTCAGAGACTGGGTTTACCGGGACACCGGCCTGCCGGATCTCTCCATTGCCGCCGTCTACCCCAGCTCGGAGTCCCACCAGCAGTACCTGGTAGCCGTGGACATCGCCAACGCGGGCTACGCCTCGGCTCTGGTGCCGCTCACCGTGAAAGGCTACAGCGCTTCCATGACCGACTGGGTGCAGGTTCCGGCGCATGCGCGCATCACGCATCGCATGACCGTCTCGCAGAATCCCACCGAAGTCGATCTCAACGACGGCTCCGTGCCCGAGGTCCAGGACAGCATCCATCGCACCACGCTGAACACCAGCTCCCCAGGCGGCTTTTGACCGCTGGTGCATTGTCCCCGGCAGCGCAAGCGCTCTGCAGGAATCCCGGTCGATCTCCATCGCAGCCTCTGTGCTCTCTTTGTTCTCTGTGGTGGATCAATGCACTGTCGGATGCTGCAGACTGCCGGCGATGCGCACCCGCCCGTGACGCGTCTCCATCGTCAGATTCACGTCCCGATTGAACCCGATGGTCCCTCGCACCGCATCCGTCCGCGCGCCGCGTGTGACGCCGCCATCCGTCAGCGTGAGTTCATGGTTCGCAAAGGTCCCCATCGCCGACCAATGATCGAAATGAACCAGAGTCGGCTGGCTCACCCGGCTCACGCCCGGCAGTCCGCCGTTCTGCCAGGTGAAATGGAAGCTCCCGTCTGCTGACCCGGCCAGATCCGCGATCTGGTACCCGCTCATCGTCAGCTTCGCTTCCGCCGCTGCCGTCCCACTGCCCCAGGTTTCGCCGAAAAGCTTCCCCGCCTCTGGCAGGCTCGCCCCGCTCACCCGCACATCCATCGCCCACTGTGGAGTGCCGCTGCTCGCGTCCATCGTGCCGCTCGCGTGGAGTTTCCCGCCCAGCGCCGCACCATCGAGCGCGGCGATCGTCAGCTTCTTCCCTTCCACTGCAACTGATGCCGCCACATTCTGCACCGCCAGTTTTCCCAGCTCCAGGGAATTCGCCTCGACTGTGCCTCGCAGCGGCGGCCACGGCCCGCGGTCCCCCTCGCCGAGAGCATTGGTCAGAATCTCTCCCAGCAGGCCCTGGGGCTGCCCCGCCAGCACCGTCTCAAGCTTCGCCGCAGTCAGCGCGCCCGCGGTGAGTGCGAACGTTGCGGGACACGTGCCTGGCTGGCTGCAGACCGCCGGATACTCGCCCGAAGCCTGCAGATCCATCGCACCATAGTGCAGAACCGCCTTCTGCCAAACCACTTCGCCGGGTTTCAGTTCCACATCGGCTGACACCACCTCTACCGGCGATCGCAGGAACCGCGCCTGCAGCTCGGCCCCTTCCAGATGCAGAGTCCCCGTTGTCGTAATCCCCGAGCTGCCGCCCATCAGAGGCGGAATCCAGTTCCCCGTCGCGGTGGTGTCCAGCTGAACGCGCCCTTTTGGAGCCGCCAGCGTCAGCGCATCTTCCAGAAGTCCGAAATTCGATCCCACCGCCATCAGCCGTGCCACGCTCGCCTGCCCTGACAGGTGCAGGTGAAACCCGGTCCGATTCACCAACCCATCCGCCCTCAGGGGCTCCGCCCCGCCCATCGCCATCACCACTGGCTGCAAAGCAATCGCATCCGGCTCCCGCACCGGCGCCGTCGCTCCTTTCTTACGAGGCCGCTTTACCGCCTGCGGCTGCGGCTCTTCTGCCACCAGGCTCATCGTCGGGACGGTCAGAGTTCCTCCTGGATAGCTCAGCACCACGCCCGTCGCCTTCGCTGCCCCCGCCACCGAGGGCTGACCTCCGAGATCCACTCGGAAGCTCCCGTTGATCACCCCTGTCGCGGTGACGTTCTGCGCATACGGCCGCATCAGACCGAGTACCTCCAGCGGAAACCGGGCTGGCAGCTGATTCACCTCCAACTCGAGATGCGCCTGCGCCGGCGCAAAGGGCTGGGCGCTTCCCGTCAGCAGCAGATGGCCGTTGCCCACGGGCCAGAAACATGTAATGTTGCCCAGCACTCGGCTCGGGTGCTGGTATTCGCCGCGGCAGGTGGCGTCCACATCCAGCGTCCGCGCAGGCTGAAAATCCTGCCGCTGCAGATCCGTCACCGACAACCGCGTCTGCAGTTGCAGATCGCCGACCGTTCCCCCGATGGTCGTCGTGGCGTGCAGATCCCCGCGCCACCCGCTGTCGAATCCCGCCAGCAAACGGCTCACCTGACCCAGCTGCGCCCCGCTCCAATCCGCCTGCAGTCGTACCGGCATTTCGTTCAGATCGTCCGCCCGCCGCAGCGACCCGTCCACCTGCAGCTCGCCCGTGTCCGAAAGGTGCAGTTCCAGATCTGTCCGCACCGGCTGGGCTTTCAGGCGCAGCCGCCATTCGTCGGCGTTCGCCTGCCACATGGAAAACTCGGCATTCATCAGCGAGAACGGCCGCTTTTCTGCCCCGTTCTTAAAGTCGATCCGCGCATCCGTCGCCTCGATGTAGGGAAACCGCGCACGCGCCCCGGCATGCCGCTGCCCAGTCGGCGCATTCGGAATCTGCGACGCCCGCAGCAGGATCGAGCCCACGCTCCACTGTCCCGCTGTGTTCCGCACCAGGCTCAGGTTCGCCTCATCCAGGCTGATGCGGCTCACCTCCAGCCGCCCGCGCCATAGTGACGTCATGCGCAGCGACGCTACCACCGAGTTGGCATGAAGCGCCGGTTCTGCTCCGAACGCCGGATCCTCCTCCACCGTGAAGTCGCTCATCACGATGCCCGGCATCGGCAGCAGCCGCAGCTGCATGTCACCGACGTAGACCGGCCGCCCCAGCGCCTCCGACATGCTCGCCGTAATCGACCGTCGATACTTTCCCAGATTGATCAGCGGCGGCAGAAAAATCGCCAGCACCAGCAGCAGGATCGCCGCGCCCGCCATCCCCAGCTTCCACCACGCGGACACGCCGCGCCGCCCCGACTCTTCGGAGGTCAGCAGCTCCTCCACCCGGCTCATCGCTATTTCACTCGATGGAAGGTTCGCCGCCAGCGTGTCTGGTCGAAGAAGTGGATCGTCTCATGCAGGATCCAGCCCACGCGGTCGCCCACCGAAGTCTTGTTCTCTTCCGACTCCGGCGTGACAAAGGACCAGTAGACGAACAGCGGCCGTCCCACGATATTCTTCCGCGGCACGAACCCCCAGTAACGGCTGTCCAGACTCACCGTACGGTTGTCGCCCATGCAGAAGTACATCCCCGGCGGCACCACCAGATCCTGGCCCTGGATGTAGTTCGGCAAAGCCTCGGTCCATTCCGCAGTCACATCCGGGCTCTCCGACGGTGGCACCGCCGGAAAATCGTCCCGGTACGGCACATAATCGCCGTCCGTCGGCTTGCCCGCATACGGCTCGTCCAGCGCCACTCCGTTGCGGTACACAATCCCATCCCGCAAATGAATGCGATCGCCCGGAATCCCCATCACGCGCTTCACGAGGAACAAGTGCTCCCCGTTCGGCTCCAGCGTCGGCTTATAGAACACGACGATGTCCCCGCGCCGCACATTGCGGTAATAGACGAAGGGCGCATAGTGCGCCGGAGGCGCCAGCGTAATCCGATCCACGAGCACGTGATCGCCCACCAGCAGGGCCGACACCATCGACGACGAGGGGATCGCAAAATTCTGAAAGATGAACGTCAGAATGAAGAGCCCCACGGCCAGCACGCCGCAGATCGAGGCGAACGCCTCCAGCGGTGTCTCCTCATGATGCTCGTGCTTCTGTTTCGGCTGATTGTCCAGGACTTCTGCCATCGGCTCCGGCTATCCTCAGCGAACCACGCGCAAAAAGCGGTCCCAGCGCGCGAAATCCTCAATCCGGCTCAGCGGATCGTTTTTCTGTCCGAGTCTATCATCCGGCGACTCCGTCACATCCGTCGTCGATGGCTCGCGCAGCGAGAAGTAGATAATGAACGGCCGCCCCACAATATGATCTCCCGGCACGAATCCCCAGTACCGGCTGTCGCGGCTGAAATTGCGATTGTCCCCCAGTACAAAATATTCGCCCGGCGGCACTACCAGATCGCCCCCCCGCACATTCCGCCGCATCTCCATCCACCACTGCGCATCCACGCCAGGATCCGTATACAGCTCGGTCGGAAAGTTATCCCGGAAATCGTCCGCATAGGCCTGCTCGTAGACCGCGTACGGCTCGTCCAGCGGCTGTCCGTTCACCCACGCCTCACCGTTTTGCAGGTGAATGTGATCTCCCGGCAGGCCGATCACCCGCTTCACCACGTGCTCCGGCGGATGGGGCGGAAAATGAAACACCACCACATCGCCTCGCTCCACCTTTTGATACGGAATCAGCCAGCGCCACGGTCCTGGCGGCGCAAAGATCGTCTTGTTCACCAGCAAAAAATCCCCCACCAGCAGGGTCCGCTCCATCGATTCCGAAGGGATCCGGAACGGCTGCACGATGAACGTGAGAATGAACAGCGCCACCACCAGCACCACCAGCAGCGACCGCGTCATCTCCATCATGCCGGGAAAGACCTTCATCCTGGCGCGCGGAACGTTCACCGGCCGCTCCGGCGACACCTCCTGCTCCGCGCGGGCCTGCATCTCCTCCCGCTGCGCAATCAACGCCCGCAGCTCTCCGATCCGCTGGTTGCGTGTCTGCGCGCCCTCTTCCTCAGGCATCTCCGGAGCCCCGCTCATCTCAGATCTCCCCCGGCCTGCAGCTTGTCCAGCGCTCGCCGTGCCGCATCCTGCTCCGCCCGCTTCCGCGTCGATCCCCTGCCCTCGGCCAGCACCGCGCCGGCCATCGACGCTTCCACAAAGAACTCCTTTTCGTGATCCGGGCCGCTCTCCCGCACCGTGCGATACTCCGGCTGTCCCTGCCGCCGCGCCTGCAGCAACTCCTGCAGCGCCGACTTGAAGTCGCCCATCCCGCCGCCGGCCGTCAGTCGCTCCCGCAGCGCATTGACCGCCGGGCCCACTACCCGGGCTTCTACCAGCCGCCGTGCCGCCTCCACTCCACCGTCCAGATAGATCGCTCCGATCACCGCCTCCATCGCATTCGCCAGCAGCGCCGCCTTGGTCCGTCCGCCGCTCCGCTCCTCGCCTCGTCCCAGCAGCAGATGCTGCCCCAGTTCCAGGCCCCTGCCAACCTCCGCCAGATGCCGCCGGCTCACCAGCGCCCCGCGCAATCGGGTCAGCGCCCCCTCGCTCAACTCCGCATAGCGCCGATACACCGCCTCGGCTACCAGCATGCCCACAACCGCATCGCCCAGAAACTCCAGCCGCTCGTTGTCCTCGGTCTGCGGCTCGCCGTCGCTTCGCTCATGCACCCGCGAGCTGTGGGTCAGGGCAAGTGCCAGCAGCCGCTGATCCGCGAATGCATACTCCAGTCGCGCCTCCAGCTCCTGCAGATCTCCTGCCGCCGGAGGGTCGTCCGCGTCCTGAGTAACTCCCGAATGCTGTGTCGGCGTGGACTCCATCGGCGACTGTGCTCTTGTCTCTCTTTCGATTGTAGAAGCGCGTTCCAGCGTTCGGCCGCCTTTGCCGGAGCTACTGCGGATGCGGCTGGCTTCCCTGAGGTACAGCGGAAGGCGGTGCAGCCCGGCTGCTGTCGTCATCCTCGCCCTGATGCGGCAAGGTGAACGGCTTCTTCAGTCCCGATTCCGCCGCCTCTTTGGTATCCGGCTGCCCGTCGCGCACCGTCAGCGCCGCCTTGTACTCGGCGATCGCTCCGTCGCGGTCCTGCTCGACATCCTTAATCCGCCCCAGAAAAATATGCGACCACGCCAGCATCCGCGGATCCTGGCTGGCCGCCAAGGTTCCCTGGAATGCCGTCACCGCGTCGTCCATCTTCCCGTTCATCAGATCTGCGCGCGCCAGAATGAAGTCCGCGCGCCCCGCATCTCCGCTGTGGGTCTGGAGAGCTTTCTGCGCCAGTACCTGCGCCCCCGCCACGTCTCCCTTCATCAGCTTCATCTCCGCCACGTCCAGCTGCTCGGGCTGCCGCGGCCTCTGTGGCGAGCGGGTCATGATGTCGCCCTCGCCCTGCGCGTCAAAATCAATCTGCTTCGCGCGATGGATCTCCACGTCCACGTCCATCCCGTACACCATCGGCCCAATCGCCTCGCTCAGGCTCTCCGGATTCTTCTCGAATCCGCGCAGCTGGTTGTAGAAGTACTGCGTCAGCACGTACCCCTGGGTCATGTCGTGATCCACCACCTTTTGCCGGATTGCGTCTCTTTGCTGCTCCGCCTGAGCTTTCGCCCGGTTATACGGGCCCAGATCGCCGCGCGGCAGATTCGCCGGAAATTTAACCTCCGGTACGCCCGTATCCATCGTGCGCGCTTCAATCGCCCGGATCATGCACTCGATCACCAGCGATACCAGGTCGCTCTTGAACTCGAACGACAGCGGCGCGTCCTGCACCGTCTTCAGAATCGGCATCATCCTGTCCATCGAGTTCTCATGCGCATACAGCAAAGGCTCGATCTCATAGTGCAGATACGCGTGCCGCACCAGTTGCATCGGAATCTGCCCGTTCTTCGGCGACGCCACCACCACGTAATTCGTTCCGTAGATACGCGCGTTCGTCTCCGCCGGCGACAGCAGCGGCTCCAGCACCACCAGAAAGTGCCTGCTGTTGCTAACGGAGGCCGGCATCTTGAGGTAGTAGTTGGTGTCCACAATCATCTTCGTCAGCGGTGCGTGCAGACGATTGGTCAGCTCGTCGTAGGCCGCCCGGTTCTCCACCCAGATGACGTGGAGATCGAGATCATCGGCAAATTGCCGCACCAGCGGCAGCACCTCGATCACCCCATTCGCGTCGGGTGGCAGATCCTGCTGATCCACGCTCGGCGTCAGACCCGGCGGCGGCGTCAGATACAGTGCCAGTGACACATACTGCGCCAGGCTCCGTGCCGGATCCTCCAGCCGGTGCTGATCGATGAACAAACAGAGCTTGTCGCGATCGTCCCTGCCCCGTGCCGTCCCCAGCAGCGCCTGATTCACCTCATCCCGCACCGTTTTCCGCACGGGATTGGAATCATCCAGTCCCCGGTCGTAGCCGCAGGCGTTCAGGGCCACGCCAATATCGAACATCGACTCGCTGGTTTCGAGGCTCACCGTCGGCCCCGCGGGATCGATCAGCGCCGGCGCGGGCGGCGGCCCCGTCTGCGACGTGCGCACCGGTGCCTCCCCCTCGGTCAGCGGCACCGAAATCTGGGACGACGAGCTCTGTCCTGGACTGGACGACGGCGCGCTCGAACTTTGCTGCCCGAGACACGGAACCACTCCAACGGCTCCGGCAACCAGGAGCGACAGCAACCAACGACGGGATAACAGCGGCATATTCTTTTGGACTGACGTTAGCGGGACAGGCTCCTTCAGTCTATGCGCCGCATCCCGCAGAATCAATCCAAACTCGACGGCGCCTCCTCAATCGGAACCACAAAATGTCTCTGCTCATTCGCTTCCTCTGTGCCCTGCATGGTGA
>JBAUZR010000011.1:0-2509 GCA_049585375.1 Acidobacteriaceae bacterium | reverse complement strand
GGTACCACCCACGAACGAAATTCCCGGGATACGGCCGTAGGGGTCCTTGTACTCGGTGTTGTTGGTAAGCCCGCTGGCGACGGACGAGGAGGTCGCGATGGAGCCCGTCGTGAAGGCCGAGCTGATGGTGCCCTGACTATAGGCAAACTCGGCTTCGTTGACGATCTTGGGAGAAATGGTCCAGGTGAGGTTGCCGACGACGTTCTGGCCGGGAGCGTTCACGGTGGAACCTGCGATGTTGGGGAAGTTGGAACCGGCAAAGAGGCCCTGGGGGAAATTCTCCGGGGTTTCGTCCTGCATAGCGCGGGCGAAGAAGTGCAGCTTGTCGGTTAGATTGGCATCGATGCGGACGAGGTCTTCGCGAGTGTTCGCCAGAGCGCCATAAGTGAAGGTGTACTGACCGTTGGGGCTGTTGGCGGGGAACTTATCGTAGACGTTGGCCAGATAGACGTTGGCATTCTGGCTATAGCACGTGGGAGAAATGGTGCTGGTATTGGCCGCGGCGTTATAGGTAACGCAGCCCGCCGGGGCACTAGCGGTCAGGTCGCCGCTGAAGGTTCCCGCCAGCTCGGCGGATGTGGGCGGAATGACTGAAGCCGTATTCGGAGCCGTCACTTTGCGCCATTCTTCGGACCAGAAGAAGAAGAGCTTGTTGTGGTTGGCGTAGACCTTTGGAATGGCGACCGGGCCGCCGATGGTGAATCCGAAGTCGTTATAACGCTCAATCGCGCGGGGCAAACTGGCCTGCTTATTGAAGTAGCTATTGGCATTAAAAGCGTCGTTACGATCAAACTCGTAGGCGTCGCCGTGGAACTGGCTGGTCCCCGATTTGGTGGCGACGAGGACCTGGCCGGCGCCGCTGCGCCCGAACCCGGCATCGTAGGTGCTTCTTTCCAGAGTGAACTCCTGGATGGCGTCGACGCTGGGCACATTGAGCAGGGTGGCGTTGGAACCGCTGTCGTTGATATCCGCGCCATCCACCGACCAGTTATTGGCGGTATCGCGGGCTCCATTGACTGCGACGGAAGAGGTGTTATTGAGGCCGAAGCCGACCTCATCGGGCAGGGCACTGACGACGCCTGGCTGGAGGGTGACCAGCTGCTCGAAGTTGCGATTGTTCAACTGGAGCTGGGTGACCTGGGTGCCGGAGATAGTGCCTGCCAGTTCGCTGGTCGAGGTGTCGAGAGCGACAGCATTTTGCTGCACGGTGACGGTCTGGCTGACGGTACCGGTGGCGAGCTTCGCGTCGACGGTGCGGGTCTGGGCCACTTCGAGGGTTACGTTCGTGGCCTGAAACTTCTGAAATCCGGGGACGGAAACGGTGACGGTGTAGTTGCCGGCGGGCAGATCGCTGATGCTATAGGCGCCCTGGGCATTGGTAGCAACCGTTCTTGGGGCAGCCGTGCCTTCCTGCTGGGTGACGACGACACTTGCATTGGGTACGACTGCACCGGAAGGATCGGTGACCGTCCCGTTCAGAGTTGCCTGAATCTGCTGGCTATGAAGTAGGGGGCAAAACGAGATGAATGCGGCTACGATGGCAACAACAAACAGCTTTCTTCCTTGCATCCTGTACGACCTCCGAAGTGGGCATGTGGAATCGCCGAGTAGTCTCTAATGGCAGCGGATCTGTGTCCGCTGTGTTGCGCCCTCTGCCAGAATGGCCTTTCCGGGGATAGGCAACCCCAGTGCAAACCGGGGCTGCTATCAGGCAAAGTCAGCGCACAGATAGTAATGAATGGTGTCACAATGGTTAATCAAATGTCAATAAACATACCGTTCTTAAGTGGCAAAATAGCCCAAAAAATCGCTTTAGGACTACCCTTTCGCGGAAGCCTGCCATGAGCAGTTCGAGGGCCGGAAAGGCTTATCGATTCCGTGTATGCGGGATGGCTGCGCGATACTGGCGGCTTTGGAGCGGGCTCGTGCTTCTCCTCCTTTGTATCGGCGCGGCTTATGCACAGGCGGTAACCGGGCAGGAGGCGCCTGCGCGGCGGCGGTTTACCGAGGCTGTAGCAGCAGGGACCCGGGCGCTGCAGGCGGGGAACAATCAGGCAGCCGAAAAGGCATACCGCGAGGCGCTGGCGCTGGATCCGCGGTCGGTGGAGGTGATGAACAATCTGGCGATCGCGATCGCGCGTGAGGGGCGCGAACCGGAAGCGATCGAGTTGTATGAGCGGGCACTGAAGCTGCGGGCAAACGATCCGATCACGGAGCGGAACCTCGGCATCGCTTACTTTCGGGCGCAGCGCTATTCGGAGGCGCTTCCGTTGCTGGAATCATTTGCAAAGCTGACGCCGACGTTCCAGTCGCTGGACTTGGCTGGCCTGGACCTTTTCGCACTGGATCGCTACCGCGAGTCGGCCACTTATCTGGAGCGCGCGAGCCAGGCAGACCCGAAAGACCTGCCGACACTCGATATCCTGGGCAAGGCCTATTGGAGAGAGAAGGACTTTGCCGGAGTTACAGCCGTTTTCAACCGGATTATGGCGGTGAATCCAAATTCGCC
>JBAUZR010000010.1:0-6520 GCA_049585375.1 Acidobacteriaceae bacterium | reverse complement strand
GTTTTTGCCGCCGTCACGGGTCATCTGGAGCTGGCCATCGTTGGTGCCGGCCCAGATCTGGCCTTTCTCAACGGACGATTCGGCGAGGGCATAGACGACGCCGGCGTATTCGACGCTGAGGTTATCGACGGTGAGGCCGCCGGAGTCGCCGTGCATGGAGGCGAGATTGAGGGTGAGGTCGGGGCTGATCTGCTGCCAGGTCTGGCCGCCGTCGGTCGTCCTTTCGACGTACTGGCTTCCGACGTAGACGGTGTTGTGATCGAAGGGCGAGATGGCGATGGGGTAGGTCCAGTTCATGCGGATTTTGACTTCACCCGCATTGGCGCCCATGGTGCGGTCGGGCCAGACGGAGACCGAGCGCGCAAACCCGGATTTGGCATCGAAGCGCTCGGTGACGCCGGCGTAACAGCCGCCCCAGACGATGTTGTTATCGACGGGGTCGGGGATGTTCCAGCCGGTTTCGCAGCCGGCGGTGGTGGTCCACTGATCGGCGCCGATTTCGCCTCCGCCGGGAACGTCGCTGGGGCCGCGCAGGGGCATGCCGTCCTGCATCTGGCCGTAGACGTCGTAGGGGATGCGGTTGTCAGTGGCGACGTGGTACATCTGCGCGATGGGAAGGCGAATCTCGTGGAAGGAGCGGCCACGCGTGGTGGAGATGAGCACGCCTCCGTCGCTGCCGATCATCATGCGGCTGGGATCTTTGGGATCGGCCCACATGTCGTGGTTGTCGCCGCCACAGCCGCCGCCGCGATGCATCGAGTTGCCGGCGGGATCGAAGCCCGGGCAGTGCATGTGATCGGTGGTTTCGCCGCCGTCGTAAGTGACGCTGATGCCGTTGGACGGGAAGTAGACTTCGTTCTCGTTGTCGGGCATCACGAGCATGCGAGTGTAGTAGTGGGGACGCTCGTTGAGGAGGCGGCTGTAGTTGACGACCATCCAGTCGGCGCCGCCGTTGTCAGAACGCCAGAGCGTGCCGCCCTGGCCGGTTTCGATGAGCGCGTAGACGCGGCGGCCGTCGCTGGGAGCGAAGTTGACGGCAATTTTGCCGAGGGGTGAAGGCGGGAGGCCGTGGCCGGTGAGGCGCGTCCAGTGATCACCGCCGTCGCTGGTTTCGAAAAGACCGCTGCCCGGTCCGCCGCTCTTGCGGCCCCAGGTCTTGATATCGATTTGCCAGAACCCGGCGATCAGGTGCTGCGGATCGCCGGGATCCATGGTGAGGTCGGAGGCGCCGGTATTCTCGTCGACGAAGAGCACGCGCTTCCAGGTTTTGCCGCCATCGGTGGTGCGGTAGATGCCGCGCTCCTGCTGGGGGCCATAACAGGTGCCGAGGGCGGCGGCGTAGACGATGTCGGGGTTCTGCGGGTCGATGACGATGCGGCCGATGCGGCCCGTTTTCTCGAGACCCATGTGCTGCCAGGTGAGGCCACCGTCGTTCGATTTGTAGATGCCGTCGCCGAGCGAGACATCGCTGCGGATCCACGTTTCGCCGGTGCCGAACCAGACAACGTTGTGCGCGGAGGGTGCAATGGCAATGGAGCCGATGGACTGCGCGTCCTCGTGATCGAAGATGGGGTACCAGTGGTCGCCGCCGTCGAAGGACTTCCAGACGCCGCCGGAAGCTGCGCCGGCATAGTAGACGTTGGGATTGCCGGGCTCACCAAGGACTGAGGTAACGCGATTGCCGGGAGGGCCGATGTAGCGAAAGTGCAGCGCGCCGTAGAGCGAGGGGGCTGCGGAAGCGGCGTTGTCAGGCTGCTGGGCAGAAGCACCCGATACAAGCAGGAGAGCAATCAAACTGGCGAACACACAAAGACGGTGCAACTTCAACCGGGGCCTCCTGAAAACGAGACTGCAGGATGCGCGCTCATCACGGCCCGGGTGGCTCATAGAGGGCAGGAACGCGTTGGTGGAAAAGTTAACACAACCGTAGCGTTTTTTCCTGGCGTCCGCCGGCGCGCAGAAAAAGCTTTCCCGGCACGAGTCAGAGGGTCAGCCAGATCGCTCCGTCTTCAACGGCCAGATCGAGTCCGGCGTTTTGCGCGGCTTCCTGGAGGGCGGCGTCGAGCATAACGACCGGGTTGGGGCTGACATCGAGCCGGCGCATAAGGCCTTCCCCCTTTTTCGCGCCCGCGGAGAGGACAATCTTGAGGCCGCGCTTGCACTTCACCGGGGTCCCGTCCTCGAGCTTGACGTTCATCGGCTTCAGATAGGCGTCGACGTAGTGGACGCCGATGCCGGATTTGTCGTCGGTGTGCCGCGTCGCAGCAAGGAGCTGCAGAGGCAAAGAGGTTTGTTTAGCGGGGCTGAGGCATTCATCGGAACCGATCCGCGATCCTTTCCGTACACTCAACGCATGGCGCCCCCGGCACAAGCGCAAAACCTGGAGCGCAATCCGACGGCGATTCTGCTGGTGCTGGCAGGACTGACCGTCGTCTTCCACTTTGCTATTGGGAAGCGCTACGGCTTTCACCGCGATGAGTTGCAGTTCCTCTTCGACGCGCGGCATCTGTCGTGGGGGTATGTGGCGTATCCGCCACTCACGTCGTTCCTGGGGCGCATCGCGATCGCTCCATTCGGGATATCGCCCGCCGTCTTCCGCCTGCCCGCTTCGGTCGCTGATGCCGCGTCGCTGGTTTTGATTGCGATGGTGGCGCGTCAGCTGGGCGGTCACCGAATGGCGCAGATCATCGCGCTGCTGGCGGGGCTGGCGATCCTGCTGGTGGTCGGCGCGCTGATGCAGTACGTCTCCTTCGATTACCTGGCATGGACGCTGGTGGCGTTGTTCACGGCGATGGTGCTGCGCACGGAGGATCCGCGGTGGTGGCTGGCTGCTGGAGCGGCTGTGGGGATCGGCATTCTGTCGAAATACGCCATTGCGTTTCCGACGATAAGCCTGATCGCTGGACTGGCGCTGCTGCCTTCGCAGCGGCACCACCTGCGCAGCCGATGGCTCTGGTATGGGGCCGGGCTGGCGCTGGTGATAGCCGCGCCGCATCTGGTGTGGGAGGCGCGGCGCGGATTCATCACGGTGCAGATGGAACGCTTTGTGCACACGCGCGATGTGGGCGAAGGTCGCGCGGAAGGCTACTGGACCGATCAGCTCAGGTTTGCCGCTCTGGGATTGCCCATTGTGCTCGCGGGGCTGTGGTGGCTGATACGCAGCGCACGGTTTCGGCTGCTGGCGTTTCTCTATCTGGGGCCGCTGATCCTTTTCGCGCTGGCCAGGGGACGCGGCTATTATCTGCTGCCCGGATATGTAGCGCTGTATGCCGCGGGCGCCCTGTGGTGGGAGGAATTTCTGAGCAGGCGATCGCGGCCCCTGCGGGTCGCGGTATGGACATTGCTGACCGCGGGCCTGCTGCTGGATGCGGTCGGTTACACACGGGCGATGCTGCCGGTGGCGCACATCGGCTCGCGTCTCTTTCACTACCAGGTGGAGCACAGCAGCGATCTCGCCGACGAGATCGGGTGGCCGGAGGTGGTGGCGGATGTGGCCGGCGTGTGGAACCAGTTGCCACCGGACGATCGCGGCCGGGCGGCGATTCTCGCGGGAAATTATGGCGAAGCGGGGGCGCTGGCGCTGTATGGACCGAAGTATGGACTCCCGGAGCCGATCAGCCCGGTGAATTCGTTTTACGATCGCGGCTATGGTTCGGCCCCGCCGCAGGTGGTGATCACGACCGGCTTCAGCCAGCAGAAGCTGGCGCGGTTCTTCGGGACCTGCACACTGGCCGGGCACCTGCACATTCCCTACGGCGTACAGAATGAAGAATCAAAGTATCACCCGGACATTTTTGTGTGCCGTGATCCGCTGGAGAGCTGGCAACAAATGTGGCCGCGGATGCATGGATTCGGGTGACGGTCCGGCCAGCGGACCTGAGTTCGCGACCCAGCGGAGTGCGAGACACTGGAAGCATGAGTTCTCAACCTGAACCCTGGCTGCGCGGAACGCATACAGAGATACCGGCTGCGATACGCGCGGTCGTCCATGCCCTGGACCTGGCCCGCGAGGATATCGACCAACACTGCGGTGAGCTGAGCGATGCGGCGCTGAACGCGCGCCCTGCGCAGGTGGCGCCGATCGCTTTCCACCTGCGGCACATGGTCCGCACGCTGGACAGGCTGCTGACCTATGCCGAGGGGCAACAACTGAGCGCCGAGCAGCTGGCGGCGCTGAAGGCAGAGCTGGATCCAGGAGCGACGCGCGACGAGGTATTCGCAGAATTTCACGCCGGGATGGACACGGCTCTGGTTCGGATCCGCGCCTTTGCCGGGGCCGATCTGGAACAACCGCGTGCGGTGGGACGGAAGGCGCTGCCGACCAGCGTGGGCGGCCTGCTGGTGCACTGCGCGGATCACACGCAGCGGCATACGGGGCAGGCAGTCACGACAGCGAAGATTGTCCGGGCGCAGAACGGGTGATCCGGACAGCTCGCAACGCGGAGCGGGGCGCCGCATCGAAACGACTATGAGCCAGCTTGATTCGCAGATTGCCGTAGTGACCGGCGCCGGGCGCGGCGCGGGAGAAGCCATCGCGCGGAAACTCGCCACAATGGGAGCACACGTCCTGCTCGTCGCCCGAGACGGCGCGAGCCTCGACAAAGTGAGGGAACGGATTCAGAAATCCGGCGGACAGGCGAGTTCCCTGCCCTGCGATCTTGGGGACGCGCAAGCCGTGGCGCGGCTCGGCGAGCGAGTTGCACATGAGTTCAGGCGCTGCGACATTCTGGTGAACAACGCCGGAATCGGGCTCACCGGAAAGCCGCTGCACGAGACAACGCCCGAGGAATGGGATCGCGTGCAGAATACGAATCTGCGGGGGCCGTATCTTATGATCCGCGCGCTGGCGCCGCTGATGATCCGGGCAGGTTCCGGGCACATTATCAACATTTCCTCGCTGGCTGGGCGCAATCCACTCCCGAATGGGGCGGCCTATGCTGCGTCGAAGTGGGGGCTCAACGGCCTGACGTACTCAGTCGCTGAGGAGCTGCGCCAGCACAACATCCGTGTGAGCGCGATCGCTCCCGGATCGATCAACACGCACTTCGACGATGGGCACTCGGGGAAGAATCCTGACAAGATGCTGCAGCCGGATGATGTTGCCGGCGTGGTGGCGACGCTGGTCACGCAGGCGCCTCAGGCATTCATCAGCGAGGTGCTGATGCGGCCGACGCAGAAGCCCTGACCATCGCTACTCGAAGATGGGGTGCAGGAGGCGCACGAGGTGGTCGGGTTCGGCGAGGAACGCGTCGTGTCCGTGGATGGACGCCATCTCGCGGTATTCGCAGCGCGCTCCAGCGGCGCCGATGATGGCGGCGAGAGAGCGAACATCTTCCGGCGGGAAGAGCCAATCGGTTGAGATGCCCACCAGGGTGACGTGCGCCTGGATGCGGCTGTATGCAGCAAACGGCGAAGCATGGGCGCGGACCGGATCAAAGGTGTCCATGGTGCGCGTAATGCAGATGTAGGCGTTGGCGTCGAAACGCTCGTTAAACTTCTGGCCCTGATAGTCGAGGTAGCCGGCGATGTCGAAACGCCCGTTCTGCCCGGCGGTCGCGGAGATGAACGGATTCTCGCCGGTGCGGTTAGGCTTGCGTCCAAAGCGCGCCTCAAAAAGGGGCACGCTCTTGTAGCTGATAATGCCGAGGGCTCGCGCAACGGCCAGGCCTCCATGCGGCTCGTCGTCGGGCAGGTAGTAGCCGCCCGCCCATTTGGAATCGAGCATGATCGCCTGCCGCTGCATGTGGTTAAGCCCCAGGCCCATGGCGCCCAGCGGCGCCGCACCGATGCTGACCGCGCGCGCGACACGATCCGGGAAGAGTACCGCCCACTCGAGCACCTGCATGCCGCCGACGGAAGCGCCGATGGCGAGCTTCAGCTTGCGAATGCCCAGCGACGAGATGAGCTTTTCCTGCGCGCGAACGATATCGCGTACGTTGATCAGCGGGAAGGTCGGTCCGTAGGGGCGGCTCTTTTCAGGATCGATGGAACCAGGACCGGTCGATCCGTAACAGGAGCCGATCATGTTGATGCCGATGATGCAGTCGCGATCGAGATCGAGCAGGCCGCCGGGCTTTTTGAAGAGCTGCGGCCACCAACTCGCTACTTCCGCGTTGCCGGAAAGGGCGTGGCAGACCAGCACGGCGTTGTCGCGCGCGGCGTTCAGCTTACCGTAGATGGCGTAGTGCTGGTTGGGCCGCGCCAGGACTTCCCCACTTTCGAGCGGGACCACCTCGTCGATGAGGAAGTCCCCTTCAAAGTCGGGCCGGCGCGCCTGCACCTGCTCAACGGTGGCGGTCACGCGCCGACCAGCTCCGGACTGGGCACAGCGACCTCCAGCGCCTGGTCGATGTCGGCAATCAGGTCGCGGACATCTTCGATGCCGACGGAAAGGCGAATCAGCTCCGCCGTGACGCCGGTTGCCGCCTGCTCCTCGCCGGAGAGTTGCTGATGCGTGGTGGAGGCGGGATGGATCACCAGCGATTTCGCGTCGCCCAGGTTCGCCAGCAGCGAGAAGACC
>JBAUZR010000009.1:0-7775 GCA_049585375.1 Acidobacteriaceae bacterium | reverse complement strand
GTCGAACAGCGGTTCTTGGATCGCGGCCTGGAAACGATCCGGAAGAATCTGAGCCGCGAGGCTGAGAAGGGCAAAATCTCTCAGGACGAAGTTCAGTCGGCGCTGCAGAGGATTCATGGCACGCTGGACCGGTCGTCCCTCAGCTCCTGCGATTTTGTCATTGAAGCCGCTACCGAGCGCTTCGAAATCAAGCGCTCCATCTTTCAGGATCTCGACGCGCTGCTGCCTCCCGACGTCATCCTCGCCTCCAACACATCCTCCATTTCCATCACCAGGCTCGCGGGGCAGACCGGGCGCCCCGATCGCGTTGTCGGTATGCACTTCTTCAACCCGGTCCCGGTCATGAAGCTGGTGGAGGTCATCCGGGGCCTCGCCACCTCGCAGGAGACCTTCGAAACCGTGCAGAGTCTGGCGCAGAAGCTCGGCAAGACGCCGGTGGAGGTGAACGACGCCCCAGGATTCGTCTCGAATCGCGTGCTCATGCCCATGCTCAATGAGGCCATGTACGCGGTTATGGAAGGCGTCGCCACGCCGGAAGCCGTTGATGAGGTATTCAAGCTGGGCATGGCCCACCCCATGGGACCGCTCACCCTCGCGGATTTCATCGGCCTCGATGTATGCCTCGACATCATGCGAGTGCTGCACGACGGGCTGGGCGATCCTAAATACCGGCCGTGCCCGCTCCTCATTCGCATGGTGGACGCCGGCTGGCTTGGACGGAAATCAGGGCGCGGCTTCTACACTTACGAGTAGTCAGCGGAGGTTCGTCCCCCGGGAAAACCCGCGTCCTCCACCGCGATTCGTCGTATTCTCCTCATTATGGTTCGGATGACGGTGCTGGCCAGTGGTTCGAAAGGCAACAGCGCCCTTGTCGCCAGTTCCACCACCCGCATCCTCGTGGATGCCGGGCTCTCGTGCCGCGAGCTGATGAAGCGGATGCTGACCGCCGGAGAAGATCCCTCGGCCCTCGACGCCATTCTCATCACCCACGAGCATCAGGACCATGTGCAGGGCCTCGCGGTCACTGCTCGCCGGCTGGGCATCCCTGTCTACTGGACCGAACCCACGCATCGCGCCTGGGCCCGCTGGATGACTCCGCAAAAGCGTATGACCTACGCCGAGTGGCTGGAGCGGCGGCGCGTCCAGACAAACGCTTCCCCTGAACCAAGTCCGGAGGAAAAGGCAGCCGCCGAGGAAACGTTAACCGAACCGCAGAAAGATCCCACCGCCCTGCCCGCGGTGCAGTACTTTCAAGCGGGCAGCGGGTTCCGTATTGGAGATATTGCCATCCTGCCTTTTACCATCCCGCATGATGCTATTGATCCGGTTGGGTTTGTGTTCGAAACGGAGGGCGTTCGTATAGGATTAGCGACTGACCTGGGCTATATGCCATCCAATGTAAATGTGCAGTTGCGGGGATGCGATGTGCTGATGCTCGAGTCTAACCACGATCTGGATATGCTGCGCGATGGTCCCTATCCGTGGGCAGTAAAACAGAGGGTGATGTCTCGTGTCGGACACCTGTCCAACGATGCCGCTGCTGATTTTCTGGCCAGAGGTTACGATGGGCAGGCGACGTATGTTGTTTTGGCTCATCTATCCGAAAACAATAATCTTCCTGAGTTGGCACGCATTGCAGCTGAACGAGCATTGCAGGACCGTATGAGCCTGCTTGCCAATCACCTGGTCCTCGCGGAACAGGATCGGCCTATGGAAGCTATTGTTCTGAAATGAAAAGGGGTTATAATCATAGAGTGGCCCCTGACATTGGATTCTCACCGCGCGGGCTATCGCGGATGGTGAGTGGAAAATGAGGACCTGACACGATGAGTACATGCACCGATTCGGTCGTCGGGGACATTCTTTCGAGCTGGCGATACGATATCTCGGGCATTTCCCCCGAGATGCGGATTGATTATGAGGAACATCTGGCCAGTTGCGCGTGGTGCCGTTCCCGGCAGCGGCTGCACCGCGCCGTGGATGTGGCTCTGATCAGTCTGAGCAGCCTCTGCATCATTGCGTTTCTGCTGGCATTGGCGGTCATCCACCGTGTGGAACCGCTGCGCACC
Organism: Acidobacteriaceae bacterium; assembly: GCA_049585375.1. GTDB lineage: Bacteria > Acidobacteriota > Terriglobia > Terriglobales > Acidobacteriaceae > Palsa-343. Next base: position 5,706 of record JBAUZR010000009.1, on the reverse strand, counting down.
GCCGCCGTTGTAATGCACCTGGAGCACACGGCCGTCGTTCTGACGCTGCAGGCAGCTGCGATCGTCGGTCTGCTTGCCTCGCTGGCTGCCTGGATCCTCGTAGCTATCGCCACACCCGCTCCGGTTTACCTCACCGGCGTCGCGCTGGAGCAGGCCCGGGTTCTCCAGGATCGCATTCCCGAGGAACTCCGCAGCCGGCTGCGCGCCTGACATAAATCTCTCCGGCGCCGGATCCTCTGAGCCAGATTGTCCGCCATCCAACCCATTGTTTCTTCAGTGGCTTCCCTTGGTTTTGGCTATCCAATAACAACCAGAGTGACATTCGTCACATCGAATAAGTATGGCCGTTTGTGACCATTTTCCCTGACCTGCTGCATCGGAGGGGAGAAGGGATCTGACAATGGTGACACCCATCAATGCCGTTAATGCTGTTCGATTAAATTCTACTTTTGGCGAGGCGGAGTTTTGCCTTCGCACTGAGGATAGATATCGTCCGTCAGAACACAACGAGGAGAATCTGTCTCCCGTCCGCGGGGCAATTCTGGGCCTTGCCCTCGGCGGCCTCATGTGGGTGGGTCTGATCGCTGGGTTTCGCGTCATCCTGGGGCTCTAAATCTATCTCCTCCTGCACCGGCCGGAATTGAGATTTCGCGCAGGGGTCAGTGGACTTGCTCCATGCGCGCGCTCCGGCAGAGGTTGGCGCAGCCACGCACATCCCGACTCATTCGAACCACCAAGCAGTCTGCTTTCGTTCCTTCCGTTCCAGGTAGGTCCAGTATGTGGCCGCCGTTCCGGCTGTTTTCCGAAGGAGTAGGATGATGAACGGCCGCCATAGAGGAGTCTGATTCGGTTTAATAGCCTCCCAATGCCGCTGGGCATCCTCCGGGCGAGTCCAGCCGAATCTGCTGATTCTCTCACTTGCGGGGTGTGGATGGTGACGAAGCTGCTTCGAGCGTGGATCGGAACGGCGCTGTTGCTGGCCGGCAGCTGCGCAGGGATCGGTATGGCGCGCGGTCAGGACCTTGCACCGGCGGGCTCCGGCTCTCCGGGTATCCAGGAATTGCCGCCGCCAGCCTCCGAGCCGCCCGATCTCCTGAGCAAATATAAAAATGATCCCCTCATGTTGCGCGCTCTTCGCGAACAGGCGCGGCAGCGTGGCGAGGCTCGCCAGAAGCAGCTGCTCGACGCCACCAACCTCCTGCTGAAGATCGCCAAAGAACTGCGAGAACAGATCGCCAGCCATCCGGGGGCTGTTCCAGACCATACGGAAACCGCGCGTCTGGAGCAGATCCAGAAACTCGCGCACGCAATCCAGGATCGGGAAAAGACTGAGGACGATGTCTCGTCGGATCTGGCCAAAGCGGGGATGTGGCCATGATCCGCGCGAGCAGGATTCGCTCCAACTGGCTTGTATCGACCTTGCTGCTGGCTTTCTGCGGGATGGCTGCCGCCCAGGCGGCTCCGGCCTCCACTCCGCCGCCGGTAGCGCCGCGACAGCTGCCAGCCCCAAGCCATCTTCCCGCCGCGGAAACGGGCCGAACACCCCCTTTGGTTTCAGCCGCGGCTTTGTCTCCCTATCAACAGCGGCTCCTGGACGAAGCCGATCAGTTGCTGAGCTTTGCCCAGGAACTCAAAGCGGAAGTCGACAAGACCAACCAATACACGCTGTCGATCAATACGCTGCGGCGAGCCGAAGACATCGAAAAGGTAGCGAAGAACCTTCAAAAGGAAATCGAGCGAGAAGATCGCTGACGTCGAGGTGGCTGCTCCGGGCCATGGCTCTCGGCGCTTCAGCGCCCCGCAGATCTGCCGTTGCGGCTCTGGCCGGCACCCTCTTTCCCTGGTGGTCAGAATCGAACTGGAGCGAGCCGTCTCCCTCTGATTCCGCCATCAGCAGCATTCCCAAAGGCGACATCCCGCTGACACCCCATTCTTTCTCAGAGCATCCGATCCAAAAAAGAAACGGCACAGTGGAGCGGCTGCTCCACTGTGCCCTGATTGCCTGAACTGCGGATCAGAAGAGGAATTTCCCTCCGAACTGCAGCGTACGCGGATCATTCGCGCTGGTCACCTGACCGAAGTTGCCGTCAGTGAATCCAGCATCGATGCCGTTAAACTCCGTGTGGTTGAAAGTGTCGTACGACTCGACGCGCAGCTCGAACTTCGTATTCTCGCTCTCGCCCAAAGCAAACGACTTGAAGAGGCTCAGGTTCCAGTTGGCCAGCCCGGGGAGGACCACGGAATCTTTGCCAGCTGTTCCGAAGCCGTTATTCGGGCCGCCATTCCACGGCGCCACCGGAGCCGCAAACGCCGAGGTATTGAACCACTCCTTCCGCGTCTTTGGTCCGCTGGCCTTACCCACCAGGTCCGGACGATTGGTTGTTCCGCCGCCCAGACCGAGCGTATCTGTCCCATACGTCACGTTCTGCGGCAGTCCGGTTTCAAATGACGTTACGCCGGAGAAGACCCACCCTCCCAGCAGGCTGCGTTCCATCATGTTGCTGGAAGTCATGAACAGCGGGAGGTCGTAGACGTAGTTGGCTTCGAAGTTATGACGACGGTCGTACGTTCCCGACCCTCGGTCATACCTAGGGTTGAACGGATCCGAGAGCGAGTTCAGGTCGCCGCCCTCGATATCGATTTCATGGGCATAGGTATAGGCAAACTGCGTCGTCAGCCCATGCTTGTGCTCCATGCGCAGCGCGGCCTGGAGGCTGTTGTAACTGCTGTTGGTCGCGTTGTCATCCTCTGTGATGCCCGCGAAGCCTGGGAACATGCGGTACAGGTTGGCGTTCGCCCCTTTCGAGACCGCCTCACGATCGGTGAGATCTCCCAGGGGCAGCGTGTTGATGGCCCGCTCATCGTCCTGGTTCCAGCCTCCCGAGCCAACGTACTGCACCAGCGCGACCACCGACGGCGCAATTTCGTGCTGTACTCCCAGGCTGTACTGCAACGTGCCCGGGTTTGGATAGTAATAGCCCAGCGTTCCCATGCTGGCCGGGAACACCGGAGTGCTCGCCTGTTGGCCATTGAGCGCGCTGACATTTGGAGTGCTGAAGTACACCGAGCTCGCCGTAGGCTTGTACGCATATGGCGGGTTAGTATCCGTTCCGTAGATATCGTTCCCCTGGATGCGCTCGTAGAAGATACCCGCGCCGCCCCGGAGCACCCATTTTCCGCTGCCGAAGACGTCATAGGCAAAGCCCAGGCGAGGCTGCCAGGTGAAGTAGTCGTTCTTTACCAGCCCGGTCGGAAAGCCATTCACGCCCGGACGCCCAACACCGTTCAGGTAGAACGGAGCCGGAGCGTTGGTCGGATTTCCCAGGCCCGGGCTCGGTCCCGTGCAGCCCGTTTGCCCGGACGACTGGCAGAGCGCGCCACTCGAGTCGAACGTCGCCGCGTCGTTCGCATTGTAGAGAGAAGGAACGAAGTTCGCCGTCCGATCGAATTTCTCGTAGACATGCGGCAGCCCGTCATAGCGTATCCCCAAATTCAGGGTAAGCCGCGGCGTCACGTGCCAGTTGTCCATCCCATAGAAGGAATAGGTGTTGTTGATCCAGTGGAACATCTCGATCGACTGCAGCTGGCTGAAGCTGTCCGCAAATCCGAGCAGGAAGTTGACGTAGGAATCGCCCGAGAAATCGGTTCCGAAGGAGTAATCTCCCTGGGTATCCGCCTGCTGCTGCTGATTCTTGTCCACTCGCATGTAGGAAAAGCCGAACTTCAGGGAATGCTTGCCCCGCGTCCACGAGAAATCGTCACGCGGCTGATAGTCCAGGAAGGCGTTCTTCCACGGCCAGTAGTTGATCGTCCAGTTTGTGCCCACCGGCCCGCTCAGATCGACGGACGGCATGCGGTTCAACGCATTGTTCGCTGCCGGGAAGTATCCCGCCTGTGACCATCCGGAGGGCTGCGCGTAAATGCCCACCGGCGTGATGTTGATGCTGTTGCCGTTCACGTTGAGCGCTGTTTCGTTCAGCATGGTCGGCGAAATCGTCTGCGTCAGCTTGATCACCGATCCCCACGATGGGTTGCCGAACACGTCGCCGGTGGTGGGATAGCTGTCGTTGCTCCACATGTCCGGGTAGTACGTCTGCGACATCTGATCGTGAATGAAATCGCCCATCAGATGCAGCCTGTTCGTGATGTCGTGATCGATGCGCACCACATCTTCCCGCACGAACGTCGGCTGCTTCGGCGACGCCACATACTGCGGCGAGCCGCTGGCCGATGTGGAATTCGCAGCGGGAATTGCTCCCGTGTGCATGAACAGCACGGCATTAGGATCGATCATGTTGGCTGGAATCACGCCGCCCGGGAAAGAATTCCCGATCGTCAGCCCGTCCTGCGCGTACAGGCCAGTGAGCGGAGCTACATATTTTGGATCCGAGGTATTGGGCACGCAGGGTGCCGTCTGGCCAGCGTTGCAGATACCGCTGTTCGGCGATTCCTTCCAGCCGCTCGGCACCGTGTAGTTCAGAGGCGCGCCAGCCGTCGGAATATCATCCGCAGGGATAGTGTTAATCCCCGAAGGAGCAGCTCCTGCAATGTACCGACGCCATTCTTCGCTGTAGAAAAAGAAGGTTCGGCTCCTGCTCTTCGGATACAGTCCGGGAATAAACAGCGGACCGCCGATGTTTCCGCCAAAGATGTTCAGGCGTAACTCCGGAGTCGGCTGATTGTTCAGTTTGGAAAAATAGTTCGCCGCATCGAAGTCATCGTTGCGGTTGAATTCCCATACTCCGCCATGGAAACTCCGAGTACCCGATTTGAGAGCCATAATGATGGTCCCGCCCGAGCCGATTCCATAATCCGGCGAGTAATTGCTTTCCAGCGACTGGAATTCCGCCAGATCATCCGGCGACGGCATCACATCCGGCTTCCCGCCGCTGCCGCGGTCGTAGATCTCGCCGCCATCGATCAGCCACACATTGTGATCGGGCCGCATGCCGTTGAAGCTGATGGTCGCAGTTGCACCCTGCGCCGATATGCCGTTGAACGAAGGCAGGTTCCCCGAAGCGCCCGTCCCCAATGTGGCCAGCGATAACATGCTGCGCCCGTTGGTCCCGATCTCGGTAAGTTGCTGTGCCGTGATCAGGTTACTGACTTCGTTGGTTTCCGTTTGCAGGTGCAGCGCATTCGCCTGCACCATTACGGTTGTCGAGCTGGCGCCGACTTCGAGTTTCACATCCTCCCGAACCGTCGCTGCCACGTTCATCACGATGCCGGTCTTCTCGTATGCCTTGAAACCAGACGCCGTGACTTTCAGGCTGTACGAGCCGATGTGCATTGCCGGAAAGTCATATAGCCCGGCGTCGTTGGTCACGCCGTGGCGTACTTCGCCCGTCGCTGCATTTGTCAGAGTGACTGTTGCATTGGAAACGACCGCGCCCGATGGATCTGTTACCGATCCGGAAAGCTCGGCATTCTCCTGTGCCATGGCAGAAAGGGAGAATAAGATAAACAACCCGCATAACACCGGCAGCCAGAGCAGCAGTCCATGCCTGCCCAAAATGCCGGAGTTCTTCCTCGGCCACACGTAGTGCGCCGGTCCTGCAAGTATCTGTCTCACGATTGCCTCCTTGAAGAAAAGTGCTCCGATTTTTCGGAAGCACGCCATTGATTCCCGTCTCGAGTTGTTCCGGTATTCGGCCGCTCTTCCGGCACAAATCCGGCTCTTTTTTTTCACTGCCCCGGGGACTGGAG
>JBAUZR010000008.1:0-4143 GCA_049585375.1 Acidobacteriaceae bacterium | reverse complement strand
CGGAGCTCGATGGCTTTGGCGGAGTAGGGGCCGCGCATGAAGTCGAGCCAGTCGCCATACTGGCGGGCGTTCCAGGCGAACCAGAGAACGGGCGCGGTGACCAACATGGCGGTGAAGAGGGCGAAGGCGCCGCCTGCGCGGGATTTCCAGGCTCGGTGACGAGCCATGGCGCGAAGGGCGATGAGCCAGGCGAGGGTGGCAAAGATCCACGCGTCGTAGCGGGTGTAGATGGCGGTGACGAGGACGATACCGCAGGCAGCGAGGGCGCGGCCGGCGAGGCGGTGATTCCCTGCCCCCATCGATTGACCGTCCAGGCGGACTTCCTGGCGGTCCGACGCAGGTGAAGAGGGATCGCTAAGGTCGCGGAGGAAGGTGGTAAGGAAGAGCGCACTCCAGATCATCTGACAGAGGAAGAGCGGCTCGTTCATGGCGGTTGTCTGCATATAGAGCAGGCCTGGATTGAGGGCGAAGAAGAGAGTGGCAACGACCGCGCCTGCCGGACGGATCCAGAAGCGGGAGAGACGCCAGAGGCCGGCGACGCTGAGGACGTAGCAGGCCATGGAGGGGATGGCGCCGGCGATGCCGTTCTGCCACCACTCCATGCGCGCGGCGAAGGGCATCATGAGCAGGTGCGGAAAGGGGAGCCAGACGGAGCCGATCTGGCGGATGCCGGGGTTGAGCGAGTCAAGGATGCGGCGGGCGATGTGCAGGTGCGCGACCGCGTCACCATAGAGGAGCAGGAGACTGCGCGGAAAGCAGTAGCCAAAGGCGAGGACGGAGAAGAGGGCGGCGACCATACCCGCGAAGATGGTCTCGTGGCGGAGCGAGCGGGCGGGGTCGATGGGCGCCGCAGGCTCGGCGGTGGCCTGGTTCGCCGGACGCCGGCGATTAATCGAGGTGCGAGAGTTGCCGGAAGAGCGCAAAGCGGTCCTCGATTTCCTTGCGGTCGAGATTCTGCAGGCGTTCGGTGCCGAAGCGCTCGACGGCAAACGAGCCCATGACGCCGCCGTAGAACATGGCGCGGCGGAAGACGGCGGGGGTGAGCGCGGGACGCGAGGCGATGTATCCGAAGAAGCCTCCGGCAAAGGAATCGCCCGCGCCGGTGGGGTCGACGACTTCGTCGAGAGGCAGAGCGGGAGCGCGGAAGGGGACGCTGACGGTCGGTCCTTCGCCAAAGGAGTTTTTGCCGAAGAAGGCGGTGGCGCCGTATTCGCCATGCTTGACGACGAGGGCTTTGGGGCCCATGTCGAGAATCTTGCGGGCGGCGCGAACGAGATTGTTGTCCCCGGCGAGCATCTTCGCCTCGGTGTCGTTGATGAGCAGGGCGTCGAGGCCTTTGAGGACGCGGGCAAGATTCGCGGCGTGGTCCTTGATCCAGTAATTCATGGTGTCGCCGCAGACCATCTTCACCTTTGGCATCTTGCTCCGTACGTCGGCCTGGAGGACGGGATCGATGTTGGCAAGGAAAAGGAATTCGCTGTCCTGATATTCGGCAGGAATTTTGGGCGAGAAGCTCTGGAAGACGTTGAGCTCGGTGTTGAGGGTCTGGGCTTCGTTGAGGTTCTGCATGTAGGAGCCGCTCCAGAAAAAGCTTTTGCCGGAAACGTGCTCGATGCCGCGGGTATCGATGTTGCGGCGGGTGAGAACGGCTTCTTCTTTGGGGCCGAAGTCTTCGCCGACGACGCCGATGACGCGGACGTCAGTGAAGTAGCTGGCGGCGACGGAGAAGTAAGTGGCGGCGCCGCCGAGGCAGCAGTCGCGGCGACCGGAAGGGGTTTCAATCGCGTCAAAAGCGACGCTGCCAACAACGAGAATGGCCATGCGGTGAGGTCCTCGGAGAATTCGTTGCTACTTTTTCAGATATTTGCCGATCAGGAGGTCGAGCTTGTCGCGGGTGGCCGTGGGGATAGCGTCGGGGGCGGTGAGGATTGCATACTGCAGAGCGGAGGCGCAGCCGCATTTGCGTTCCGAAGGCATGGCGGCGACGGCGGCCTTGATGACGCGGCAGGCGTTGGCGGCGTTCTGGTTGAGAACGGCGACGATCTGGTCGACGGTGACTTCGTCGTGGCCGGGACGCCAGCAGTCGTAGTCGGTGACCATGGCGGCGGTGGCGTAGCAGATCTCGGCTTCGCGGGCGAGCTTGGCTTCCTGAAGGTTAGTCATGCCGATGACGTCGGCGCCCCAGCTGCGGTAGAGGTTCGATTCAGCGCGGGTGGAGAACTGCGGACCTTCCATGCAGACATAGGTGCCGCCGGATTTTACGGTGATTCCTTCAGCTTTACAGGCGGCTGTGATGGTCTCGGCGACGGTGGTGCAGACGGGATCGCCAAAAGCGACGTGCGCGACGATGCCGTCGCCGAAAAACGTGGACTTGCGAAGAAAGGTGCGGTCGATGAACTGGTCGGGAACCAGGAAGTCGCCGGGCTTGTGTTCCTCTTTGAGGGAGCCGACAGCGGACATGGAGAGAATGCGGGTGACGCCGAGCTTTTTAAAGGCGTAGAGGTTGGCGCGGAAGTTGAGCTCGGAAGGGAGCAGGCGGTGTCCGCGGCCGTGGCGGGCCAGGAAGGCGACTTTGTGGCCTTCGAGTTCGCCGAGGACAAAGGCGTCGCTGGGATCGCCGAAGGGGGTGGAGACACGCTCCTCATGAACGCCGGTGAGGCCGGGCATGGAATAGAGCCCGCTGCCCCCGATAATTCCGATCTCTGCCTGTTGCAAAAGGGACTCCGTGCGCGTGGGTTTTGTGGATCAGCGCAAGGAATCAGTATAAATGGGCTTCCGGGCGATAACGATTAGTTGACGAAGGTGGCCCTGACCCGACGCGAAACCTGGAGATAGGAGATCCAGATGATAGCGGCAAGCAGTCCTTCCAAAGCGTTGATCGCCAGCTTGCCGTGCAGGTTGGCAATTACCTGCTGCGCCCCTTCCCAGTCCGCGTGAGCGCCTACGCGCATGCTGAGTGTGTACTCGGCCATTCGAGCAGCCAGGGAGATACCGAGCCAGAGCTGATAGAAACGCGGAAACCGATGGTCTTCACGGAAGAAGAAGACATTGAGCAAGAGGAGACCAGCCAGGAGAATCAGATTCGCAAAGAGCTCGAAACCAATGAGTGCCGGCAAGCCTGGAAGACGGAGGCCAATAAACAGATGATTGGGTCCGGTCAGCGCGTTGAAGTCCGTCCATATGGATTGAGACGTGATGATCGGGCTCGCGATCAGCGCAAGGAGAACAAGAACCAGCCACCCGCCAATGCCCCGGACGTCTGGATCGGAGTCAAACATTGGAGTGGACAAATCCAGCACCGGCGGTGCGGAGTCGGCAGCATAACTCGTGCCAGGGCAGTAATCACAATGCGCGGAACCTTCCGCCAGTGGTCTCTGGCAAGCCGGACAACAGGAAGCCATCGTATGCTCCTTCTCGTCGAGAGGCACCAGCATACGATGGCGTCAGAGGGGCTGCCTTCCCTCTTTAGTAATCCCCACCGGGAACTATCGGGCGGCTCCGATTAGTGGGGCAGAGCGACCTTCATGAGTCCGCAGCGGGCCATGAAGCGAACGAGATTACCGGCCAGATCGGAGCCGGGCGCGGCAGCGGGCGACGCTGCAGCGATTTGGCCGCCACTCTGCTGCTGCGCCCCGAACATGAGCAACTGGAGCTTGCGCGCCGTGGTGAGGTCGAAGCTCTCGCTGACGAAGACATCATTGCCGCTGGTGACGATGAGGACCGGGCCTTCGTTGGTCTTGTAGATCTGCTCATCGGGGCTGGTTTCGTCGGCGTTGTCACGCTGGACGCTGGAGTACTTCTTGGGCAGCTCGTCGGCATACATTTTGGCGAAGTCGGAGACGGCTGCCGGGGTTTTCCACTGCGAAAGGTAGAGGAGAGCGACGGACGAGGTGGAGTCCTTGTCGGGGGCGTCATTCTTCTGGGCGGCGTAGTAGATGCCACCGTCCCAGGCAGGTGTGAGCTCAGTGGAGAGCTGGTTGCCGCCGAAGAGGTCAGCGAGGATGCGGACGTCGAGCTCGCCCATGACGCCGATGTCGTAGGGGTTGTACTGAGCATCGATGACAGGGTGGATGTCGGGCATGTTGAGCAGCGGAACCCTGGCATGGTCCTCATAGGCGCGCGGGTTCATGATCTGGTAGCTGC
>JBAUZR010000007.1:0-3163 GCA_049585375.1 Acidobacteriaceae bacterium | reverse complement strand
GTCCTACGATGCGACGCGATGATCCGGAAACGGGGCACCTTCTTAGCGGTAGAAGAGGTAGAGCAGGCCGCATCCGGTAATGGCGAGCATCAGGTAGGAGAAGCGATTGGCTATCAATACAGCGGATCGGGTGTCGCCGTCGCTGCGCAGCAGATCGTACCATCCGATGACCCATGATTTGAGATAGCGGGATACCAGGTACGATGGCACGAGCAGGGTGAGGAACGTGATCAGAATGGCCAGCAGCTGGTTTTCCATGCCAGACCAGTCCGGAAAGAACTTCATGCAAACCCAGACCGGCACCATGCGCCATTCGGTCAGTGCGCCCGAGCGGCCACCCGGAAAGCCCGCATACTGGTTCAGCGCAGCGTAGAGCAGCCAGGCGAGAGGATAGCCCAACCCGGTTGTGCCCACGTTGACCGCAATCACGGCAGCGAGGGTGCGCACCCAGCGTGTATGCAGCGCTGCCTGGAGATAGGCTGCTTCAATCATGATCACCGGAACCAGAAACCAGAGGACCGTGGGATACTTCACCGGCAGCAGGGGTATGCCCGCGTCGGCGAACGCCAGCGCAGGCGCCGCCGCCAGAAAGGCCGCCGCCAGGAACGCCATCCTCCAAAGCCTGGGTTTCCCGATCATTTGCCGGGAATCATAGCATCGGGCTTAACCCGGATCACTCCCACGAAAGTGATGTTAGCGGGCGGGTAATATCTCGTCCCAATCGTTGAAGATGCCCTGTCCCGGGGCCGGTTTTAACCGCGCCTTCGCTGTACACTGTGGCCTGTCCATTCCAACAGTCTGCGCCGCTGCGCGCGATGGAGTCTTTGCTCTTGGCTTCCGGCCTTCGCTTGTTCGCCGTTTCCGCCCTTCTAATGCTGGGCTCGGTTCCCGGTGCTCTGTTCGCTGCTGCAAAAGCGCAGAGCGCGCCCTCGGACGGTGCTTCCGCCGCGACGTCCGACGTTGACTGGCCCGCTTACAACGGCAATCGCAATGGCGACCACGATTCGACGCTGGCACAGATTAACCGCTCCAATGTTGCGCAGTTGCAGGTGGCCTGGCAATACAACACCGGTGAAAAGGGCGATGTGCAGACGAATCCGCTCGTCGTCGGACGCACGCTTTTCGGCTACACGCCCAAAGGCAAAGTGATCGCGCTCGATGCAGCCACAGGGCGCCTGCTGTGGACGTTCGACTCCGGCGTTCCTACCGCGCAACCGTGCCGCGGGTTTGCTTACTGGACTGACGGAAAGAACGCGCGCCTCTTTGCCGGAATCCTGAATTACCTCTATGCGCTGGATCCGGCCACCGGGCGTCCCATCGAATCGTTCGGCGAGAAGGGGCGAATCGATCTGCGCAAGGGCCTTCGCCCCGACGAGGATTTCACACGTCAGTCGGTCGCGCTTACATCGCCGGGGCTGATCTATCAGGACGAGATCATCGTGGGCGGGCGCAATCCGGAGACGCACCCCGCGCCGCCTGGCGATATTCGGGCCTTCGACGTGCGAACCGGAGCGCTGCGCTGGACGTTCCACACCATTCCGCATCCGGGGGAATTCGGTTACGACAGCTGGCCGCCGAATGCATGGGAGAACGCGGGAGCAGCCAATAACTGGGCCGGCATGACGCTCGACGCCGCGCGCGGCATCTTCTACGTTCCGACCGGGTCCGCGGTGTTCGACTTCTACGGCGGCGACCGTATCGGCAACGACTTGTTTGCGGATACGCTTCTGGCTCTGGACGCCGCAACCGGCCGCCGGCTGTGGCACTTTCAGGGCGTGCACCACGACATTTGGGACCGCGACTTTCCGGCTCCTCCAGCGCTGGTCACGGTGACGCGCGACGGCCGCCGTATCGACGCGATCGCCCAGACCACCAAGCAGGGCGTTGTCTACCTCTTCGATCGCGTGACCGGCGCGCCGCTGTTCCCGATTGAAGAGAAACCGTATCCGCCCAGCGACGTGCCAGGCGAAAAGACGTCGCCTACGCAGCCGATGCCTGTGCAGCCAGCCCCTTTTGCCCGGCAACGCCTGACTGAGGACATGCTGACGACGCGCACGCCGGAAGCACACGCATGGGCGCTGCAGATGTTCCGCACCTTTCGCAGCGACGGCCAGTTTGTTCCCCTGAGCCTCGATCGTCAGACGATGGTCTTCCCGGGATTCGACGGGGGCGCGGAATGGGGCGGCCCGGCGATCGATCCTTCGACCGGCGTTCTCTACGTGAATGCGAATGAGATGGCGTGGACGGGCGGGCTGATGCGCGAGAATCCCGCGGCGTCAGCGGGCACCGCGGTCTACCAGGCGCAATGCGCCATCTGTCACGGAGCCAACCGCGCCGGAGCGCCGCCGGCTTTTCCCTCTCTGGTCGGCGTGACGCAGCGACTCACCGACCCGCAGATCGCCGCCATTCTCGCGCATGGACGCGGACGCATGCCGGCATTCCCCAGCCTGAGCAGCACACAGACGACGGCGCTGCTCGACTTCCTGAAAACCGGAGCGAGCACCGCCGCTCCCCATGCCGCTCATGGTGCCTCCACAACGATGCAGGGCGGCCCGGGTGTGCAGTATGAGTTCACCGGCTACCGCAAGTTTCTCGATCCGGATGGCTATCCCGCTATCGCTCCGCCGTGGGGGACGCTGAGCGCCATTGACCTGAATACCGGCAAATTCGTGTGGCAAGTTCCTCTCGGTGAATATCCGGCGCTTGCGAGACAGGGGATGAGCCATACGGGCACAGAAAATTATGGAGGACCGATTGTCACGGCAGGCGGCCTGGTCTTTATCGGCGCCACCGTCTACGATCGCAAATTCCGCGCTTATGACAGCCACACCGGGCGGTTGCTTTGGGAGACGCAGTTGCCGTTTGCGGGCATCGCGACGCCCGCCACCTATTCCGTTGACGGCAAACAATATGTGGTGATCGCGGCCAGCGGAGGCCGCGACCCGAAGTCTCCTGTGGGCGGTATGTATATCGCCTTTGCTTTGCCCTGAGGTCGGTTCGGGTTGCAACGTGAGCCCGCCGCGCCACGAAAGAAATCGCAATCGTGTAACATGACAACTCTGCAAGACTGGCTGGGCATCCCATCGCCAGGGACAGCACGATATCCCCCCTTTGGAGACGCCAATGCATTTTTCCCGGATTTATCGCCTCGTCACCCGTAGTC
>JBAUZR010000006.1:0-5916 GCA_049585375.1 Acidobacteriaceae bacterium | reverse complement strand
CCCTGGGTGAGGACCTCAACAACTACTTTGTTTCCAATTAGCGGAGGGTAATACCGTTTGGGTATTACCCTTTTTCTGTGCACTGTTTTCGGGGCAGTGGCTTTTGGCGTGCCGTTGACCCGGGGGGCAGTTAAGGGCGGATCGGGCGATGGGGTTCAATAGTCTCGTCGTAACAGACCAGCTCCACCTGATTGCCCTCGGGATCGGTGAGGTAGAGGGAGCGCCAATGCGCCCATGGGTGCTCCGCGGTTTCGACCTCGAATCCCAATGCCGTCAGCCTGGCCCGTTCGTTTTCAAGGTCGGCGAGGGCTATTTCAAATGCAATATGGTCAACGGTGGAAGTTGCTGCGTCCGTCCCGCGATAGTCGACGGTTCCTGAGCGATCGAACAGGGCGAGAACCTGGGTATGGCCGCCGTAGCCCTCCGCGATCCTGAAGAACGCGCAGTTGGGGACTCGGCTCATCAGCGGCAAGCCAATGACTTCCTCGTAGAACTTCTGCATCGCATCGAGATTGTTGACGCGGAGTGCGATCTCGCCAATGCCACGGACCGCCGGGGGCTTCCTGCCGCTATTGAATGACGCCATGACGATCTTCAGCCCGTGTCTCCAGTGTAAGGCCCGATCCCTTTTGGGGGATTTTTGCGGCACGACTGAAGTCGTGCCCTGATACAAAAGCGACCGATTGAGATTTGGGCTTTCCCACCCTGTCGCCCCGAACAGCGCGAGGCGACAAGGGATGGGAGCAGAACGGCAACCGCAGATCCTTCTGCCCATTGCTTCGCTTCGGGTCCTCAGGATGACAGCGCGCGCGGGTTGGGTTTTGTTGCTGTGTGTCTTGTTGCAGGCGCCCCAGCCCGAGGCATTCCGGGTTGCTTTATTCGCATCGAAGCTGGACTCTGGACGGGCTGTGCCTGGTTGGCGCAGAACCGGGACCTGTGGCCTGTCGCTGCCGCGTTGCTACACTAAAAGAGTGAAGATCGCCCTCGCGCAAATCAATCCGACCATAGGAGATTTCCGCGGAAACACCTCGAAAATTCTGGATTTTACCCGGCGGGCGCAGCAGGGCGGCGCCGATCTGGTGCTCTTTCCGGAACTTGCCATCTGCGGTTATCCTCCGGCTGATTTCCTGGAGAAGCCGGCGTTTGTGGCGCGGTGCGGAGAGGCGCTGTGCGAGATTGCCCGGGCCACCGTGCATGACCGGATTGCCGTCATCACCGGCTATGTGACCCCGGCCGAGCACGGGGCGGGCAAGCATGTGAGAAACTCCGCTGCCGTGGTGCGCCACGGACATGTCGAGTTTGTCCAGTCAAAGATGCTGCTGCCGTACTACGACGTCTTTGACGAGCAGCGCTATTTTGCCCCCGCGGCACGACAGAGGCTCTGGCATCTGGATGGCCGGCCGGTCGCACTCACCATCTGTGAAGATGCGTGGAATGACAAGAGCTTCTGGGAGAACCGCCTGTACTCGGTCGATCCGGTGGAAGAGCTGATGAAGGAGGGCGCCTCGCTGATCCTGAACATCTCGGCTTCGCCCTGGTGGCACGACAAGCGGGCGCTGCGGCGCGAGATGCTGGCGGCGATTGCGCGGCGACACCGGGCCCCGGTGGTGATGGTGAATCAGGTTGGGGGCAACGACAGCCTGGTCTTCGACGGATCGAGCCTGGTGCTGGGGCCTGACGGCAGCGTGATCGCGCAGGCGAAGAGTTTTGAGGAAGACCTGGTCTTCGCCGATCTTGGCGCCCTTACCGGCGATGTTCACGAACAGGCGGGTGACGAGGACGAGGCGATGCTGGAGGCGCTGACCCTGGGGACGCGGGATTATGTTCGCAAGTGCGGGTTCTCGAAGGCGGTGGTCGCGCTGAGCGGCGGCGTCGATTCGGCTTTGGTGACGGCGATTGCGGTGCGCGCGCTGGGCGCGGAAAACGTCACGACCCTGGGCATGCCCAGCCCGTATTCGTCGCCGGGCTCGATCGACGACAGCCGGCAGCTAGCAGCGAATCTGGGCGTGCGGTATGAAGTGATTCCCATCGATGAGGTTTTTACCGGCTTCAACCACGCGCTCGCACCGGTCTTTGCGGGACGGGAGCCGGACATCACCGAAGAAAACCTTCAGTCGCGGATTCGCGGATCGCTGCTGATGGCCTTCTCCAACAAGTTCAATGCGCTGGTGCTGACCACGGGGAACAAGAGCGAGATGGCGACCGGCTACTGTACGCTGTATGGCGACATGGTTGGCGCGCTCGCGGTCATCGGTGACGTCCTCAAAACCCGCGTTTACGATCTGTGCCGGTGCATCAACCGGAAGAGGGAAGTCATCCCCCGCGCGATTATTGAAAAGGCTCCCTCCGCGGAGCTGCGCCCGGGCCAGAAGGATACCGACTCTCTGCCGCCTTACGAGGTTCTTGATCCAATTCTGGAAGCGTATGTCGAGCGGTACGAGCCGCCCGAGGCGATCGCCGCCGATCGCGGGCTGGATCCGGCCACGGTCCGGGCGGTCGTGAGGATGGTGGAGCGCAGCGAATACAAGCGGCAGCAGGCGGCCCCGGTTCTAAAAGTCACGCCCAAAGCATTTGGGATGGGGCGGCGTTTTCCCATCGCAGTTCAGGTTCAGGTTTAGCCATATCCCCGAAAGGATTCTATGTACAGGTACTTACTAGCCAGTTGTTTGCTCGCTCTGTCTTCTGGGGCTGCTGCGGTTTCAGCGCAGACGCAGCCGCCCGCGGCACCGGCTCCCCAGCAAGCCCCGAGTGCCCCGGGGACGGCGGGTGCGCCGCAGCAGGTGCAGTTTCCCCCCGTGGTGCAATCCAATTTCAATGCCGCCTCGCCCACAAAGGAAGACGTCGAAGCCTTCCTGAAGACGTCCTGGGGGTATGACCCGAACCGTGTGTGGGAGGTCTACGGCATTCAGAAGACCGCGGCTCCGGGGGTGAGCAAGGTGATTGTGCTGGTCGCGGAGAAGCAGAATCCCCGGCAGGTCGCCAACCTGACGTTCTTCGTGACGCCCGACGATAAGCACCTCATCTCGCAGGACTCGGTGCTGGATTTTGGTCCGCGGCCTTACGAGAACAACTACCGCATCCTGCAGCAGCGGGCGACCGGCCCGTGGCGGGGAGCGACCGGGAAGCAGTTTGAGCTGGTGGAATTTGCGGACTTCGAATGCCCGCACTGTAAGGAAGCGCAGACCGTCGTCGATAAGCTTCTGCTGGATTTCCCGCAGGCTCATTATGTGTTTGAGAATTTCCCTCTCGTGAACATCCATCCGCAGGCGGCGAAAGCGGCGGCCTTTGGAGAATGCGTGTACCAGCAGGGCGGTAACGAAGCGTTCTTCAAGTATGCGAATGCAATCTTCGCCGGACAGAGCGAACTGGCGGGCCAGGGAGCGGACCAGGCTCTGCGCAACGCGGTGACGGCGACGGGCGCCGATCCGGACAAGGTGGCCGCCTGCGCCGACTCCGCGGCGGGGAAGAGCCCGGTGGAAGCGTCGTTGCAACTGGGGCAGGATCTCAACGTCAACGAGACGCCTACCCTGTTCATCGACGGCCGTGCGGTACCGATGCTGGCGGTGCCCTACGAGCAACTGAAGAAGATCGTCGAATATCAGTTCTCGCTGGACAAGGCGCAATGACCGATCCGGCGAGCCTCGACCTTGCCCACACGGCGGTCCTGAGCATGGACATGCAGGCGGGCATCATCTCGCTTTACGTGAGTGACGGGACGTTTGTGAGCCGGGCGGCGGAAGTGCTGGACCGCTGCCGCGCCCACCATCTCCCGGTTATTCACGTGCGGGTGGGGTTTCGGCCGGGGCTGCCGGAGGTGAGTGAGCGCAACCCATTATTTGGGGCGATCCGCAACTCGCCAGAGCACCAGAAGCTTTTCGAAGGCGAAGCCGGCGCGGTGCATCCGTTGCTGGGCCCGAAGGAAGGGGATATCGAGATCGTGAAACACCGGGTGAGCGCGTTCACGGGGACGGATCTGGAGATGATCCTGCGCGCGCAGTCGGTGGAGACGGTGGTGCTGTTTGGGATTGCCACCAGCGGCGTGGTGCTCTCGACGCTGCTGGACGCAGGGGATGCGGATTACCGAGTGATCGTGATCCGGGACTGCTGCGGCGACCGCGAGCCGGAGCTGCACGCGGCGTTGCTGGACAAGCTCTTTCCGCGGCGCGGCACGGTGATGACGGCGGCTGAGTTTCTGGGTTTGCTTCCTGCCTGAGAGCTATTTGCCGCCGAAGAGGGCGTGATCGAGGGCCAGCCAGCCGGGGCCATCGGCAAGAAGCAGAAGGGCGAGCGCCAGCAGGCCCAGGGGGAACTCGAACCCCCCGGGGCCGGTGAGGCCATGGCGGAGGTGGACCTTGACGATGGCCACGGCCATGTCGATGGCGACGCCAATGGCGGCGACGGGCGTCAGCAGACCCAGAATGAGAGCGATGCCGCCGAAGAATTCAGTAAAGGCCGCGACGTAGCCCAGCCAGTAGGGGAGGCCCATGTGGGCCACCATATGAGCGAAGTTGTAGAGGGATCCGCGTGGAATGACCTTCATCCAGCCGTGGGCCAGCATGACGGAACCAAGAACCAGGCGGCCGATGAGGGAAGCAACGGGCCGCAAACGCTCGAATTTGGTGACCACGGGAACACTCCGGAAGTGATTTGTCTTTCAGAGGATAGCGTGAACGGAGGCTTCCTGGAGGGGAGGCTGTACCCACTTTGGCACGGTGGCGCTTTGAGCGGGCGCGGAGAGGGCCTGGCGGGGGGCTGCGGGGGGTGCACCGCGCACAACGCTATCGTCATCTAATTGAAATGGGGGTGGTTAGGATTCAGATTCCGGAGGAAAAGCGGCACTTTTCTCTTGATTTTCATAGAAAAAATACTTAGAATAATAAAGTTTGTGACGTTCCGGTGCAGTCAGTACTGGCCTCCGGTTTTTCTGTCGGTCACACATCAATCGCAGAGGGTAAATCATTCATGGCAAAGCGTCGTGGCAATCCAAACTGGGGTAAGCCCGAGCCTATCGGCCCGGTCGTACCCACCGTGACTTCCTTTGAGCAGGTCGTCAAGGAGTTTAAGCTCACTCCCGATCAGTACGTCCGCTCCACGCGGCTGCGCGAATGGGCGCGCCGGAACCGGAACTCGAAGTACATCCCCGAGTCGCTGCTGGAGGCGTGGGGCTTCGAGATCGAATCCACCTTGTGATTCCCCCGGACATCCCCCAGGATTCAACGCCGCCTTCGGGCGGCGTTTCCATTTGTGGTTGATTCTGCGGCGGGGCCTGATGATTGTTTCTGTAACGCCCGACGTAGAATGATCCTTCCATGGCCCGCCGGCTTCCGCTGTCCACGCTGCTCTCGTTCGCTCTGGTGGGGTTCACGCTCGAGTTCGACAACGAGGCCGAACATCGGCAACCGCATCGCACCTCCGACTTTGGAGGGCCGGCGTCAGCTCCCTGGCTGGTCTCTCTCGCCATGTACTTCAACTGCCTGCAGTTTGTTTCGGGACAGGGAATCGCCAAGCGGGAGCTCGAGCGGCAGGCGCGCACTGAGCCCAACTGGGATGGCATGCGGCGCTGGGGATACATCTATTTCGAGCCGGATCCCGCCGATCCTCGTCCACGGCCACCGCAGTGGGCATGGCTGGTGCGGGCTACGGCTAAAGGCCGCGTCATTCAGGAGATGATGCGAGGGCTGGTTCCGGAGATCGAGGAACGCTGGCGCAAGCGCTTCGGGGTATCGACGATTCAGGAACTCCGCCGCGCGCTGATTGCGATGCTGCGCCCTGTCAGCGGCGGGCTTCCGGACTGTATGCCGATTCTGCACTATGGTCTGGTCAGCAAAGGCCCGCAAGCGGAAGAGCGCGGTCAGCCGCCCAGGGAAAGCGAAATTGCGAGCCTTCCGCTGCCGGTTCTTCTGGCTCGGGTTCTGC
>JBAUZR010000005.1:0-21990 GCA_049585375.1 Acidobacteriaceae bacterium | reverse complement strand
GGACGTGGGTGGTGGAAACGGGCATGTGGTACTGGTCGGCGGCGATGATGGTGACGGCTGCGACAATTTCGGCCGCCGCGCCCTGGGCATAGGTGAGGTGCTCCTTGCCGATCTTCTCGCCGACGGTGACAACGATCCGCTTCCAGCCAACCATAGTGCCGAGGCCGAGAGCGATGGCAACGGCGACCTTGACCCAGGTGGGAATGAACTTGGTGGCGTTGTCGAGCTGCTTTTTGTAGCCGCCGAGGACTTTGTTATCCGCGGCCGTGAAGACCGGAGTGCCGTTCCTGCCGGGATATTTGGCCATGAGGCGGAGGGCCTCGCTGACCACATACATGTCGTTACGAACGTTTTGCTGCATGTTCGCAGGAACGCCGTTCAGCGACTTGTACATGACGACTTCGTTGTCGATCTCCTCGACCATCTGGCGGGCGGCAAGCATGGTGTTGCCGTTGAAGTCCTTTGTGCGGATGTAGTCGGTGAGATCGGTGCGGGCATCCTGGATGACGGCATTGGGCGAGACGTACTTATCAAAGACGTGCTCGGCCTGAGTGGAAAGGGCAGAGAAGGTCTGCACCTGGCTGACGCCGACGGCGTGGTTGAGGGCGTAGGCGGTGGGAACGGTGCCGATGAGGATGAGCATGATGAGGCCCATGCCCTTCTGACCGTCGTTGGAACCGTGACCGAAGCTGACGCTGGTGCAGGTGAGGATGAGGAGGGCGCGAATCCAGAGCGGGGGCGGCTCGTTGCCCTTTGGAGACTGATAGAGCGCCTTATTTTTGACCACCGCTTTGAGAATGAGCAGCAGGATCGCGGCCAGGCCGAAGCCGACCAGCGGAGAGACGAGGAGGACCTTGAAGACGTTGCCGGCCTGTTCCCAGTCGACGCCGCTGGTGCCCTGATGGGGATTCATGAGCTGGTTGGCGATGCCGACGCCGATGATGGATCCGATGAGGGTATGCGAGCTGGAGGCGGGCAGGCCGAACCACCAGGTGCTGAGGTTCCAGAGGATGGCGGCGATGAGGAGGGAGAAGACCATGGCGAAGCCCGCGCCTTTGCCGACCTGGAGGACGAGTTCCACCGGGAGGAGAGACAGGATGGTGAAGGCGACAGCGCCAGAAGAGGTGAGCACGCCAATCAGGTTCCACAGGCCGGACCAGACCACGGCAATATGCGGCTCCAGGGAATGCGTGTAGATGACCGTAGCCACGGCGTTCGCGGTGTCATGGAAACCGTTGACAAATTCAAAGCCCAGAGCGATGAGCAGCGCTACGCCCAGAAGGACATAGGGCCAGGCCGATACCAGATGGGTGGTGGAGAGGTCCCGGGCGAGTTGCGAGCCGGCGTAAATGAGGCCGCCGAGCAGCGCGATGCCGAAGATGATCATCCCGATGGCGCCGGGGGATTGGTTCATCTTTTCGTGGACGAGAGATGCGGGGTGTTCCGGAAGGGACGGAACCTCAACAACGTCGGTGAGAGGAATCTTTGCGCTTGCGGACATGAGGCATCGTGCTCCTGCAGAGAGGCTGGGGGGGATGGTTCAGACAACCTAGCAGTGAGCAGATGAGGCGGGCATGAATTCTGTGTGAACAGACGGTGAAACGCAAAGGGCCGAGGATGGCCAGAGTTGGGCTGCGCTCAACTCCAGTCCCATTCGACTCGCCCGCTGGTGCGGACTCGCTCAGGGCAGGCTGATGGCCGGAGTTGGGCTGCGCTCAACTCCAGTCATCCCTGACGGAGAGGCGGTCGTTGATGACATGCTCGAACTGGCCGCTTTTCTTGATGTAAATCTCGCTGAAGCCGCGCTCCTGGCGGAGGAGGATGGCCTGGAGGCGGACCAGCTCCAGCAGAGCGAGGAACATGGCGATGAGGGCATTCGGCGAGCGGCTGTGGGCAAGCAGCTTCGAGAGGCCGACGGGCCGATCTTCCATCATGAGCCGGCGGCGGAGGTAGTCGATCATCTGGCGAACAGTGACGGCGTCCTCGGAGACATCGAGGACGGGGCGAGCTTTGGCTCGCTCGAGGACTTCGCGAAAGACGCGGACCAGGTCGAGGGTGTCGGCGGCGATGTCCTGATCGTCTTCGGCGGCCTGGCGGAAGTCACGGATGCCGGGATTGGTCCAGGTGGCTTCTTCGAGCTGGCGTTTCTGCTGGAGCATCTGGGCGGCGTTGCGGAAGCGCTCGTGTTCGAGGAGGCGCTCGACCAGCTCGCGGCGCGGATCTTCGGCTTCTTCAGGCGAATCGGCGGGCGAGCGCGGGAGCAGCATTTTGCTCTTGATGTGGATGAGCAGGGCCGACATGTAGATGAACTCGCCGGCGGTGTCGACGTCGGAGGCTTTGAGGTGCTCGACGTAGGCGAGAAACTGCGCGGTGATTCTGGCGATGGGGATGTCGTAGATATCGATGTTCTGCCTGCGGACGAGATCGAGGAGGAGATCGTAGGGACCTTCGTAGACCTGACCGACGATGACGGAGAAGGGGAAAGCGCTGGCCTCCTCCTTGCGGAGATCGGCTTCAGTTTTTTGATAGGGGCCGGCATCGGGACCTGCGCGTCCAGCGGGCGGTGCTTCGCGCGGCACGTCCTCAGTGATCGTTGGCTGGAGCGGAACGTCGGGCGATGGGGGCTCGGATGAGGGAGCTGCCGAATCGAGAGCTGTCGAATCGGGTGCGGCCGAATCGGGATCGGGATCCGGAGCTTCGGGGGAGCGCGGCTCGTCGGTCATGCGGAGATTCCTGCCAGGCCCATTGAGGTACGGACTTCCTGCATGGTTTGCTCGGCGCGGGCGGCGGCGCGGCGGGCGCCGTCGTGGAGGATGTCGGTGACGAGGGTGGGATTCTGCTCGAAATGGGTGCGGCGCGCCTGGATGGGGGCGAGGTGCTGAACGATGGAATCAGCGGCCCAGCCTTTGCACTCGAGGCAGCCGATGCCGGCGGTGGTGCAGCCTTCGTAGACCCTGGCCATCGTTTCCGGGGACGAGAAGATCTTGTGCAGGTCGCCGACGGGACACTTGTCGGGATTGCCGGGGTCTCTGCGGCGGACGCGGGCCGGATCGGTGACCATGGGCTTGAGCTTGGCGCGGATCTCCGGCTCGGGGTCGCTCATGAGAATGGTATTGCCGTAGCTCTTGGACATTTTGCGGCCGTCGGTGCCGGGAAGTTTGGGCGAGGGCGTGAGGAGGACCTGGGGCTCGGGAAGGATCTCCCCACCACTGGAGCACTTGTAGAACTGGTTGAAGCGGCGGGCGATTTCGCGCGTGAGTTCGACGTGCGCGGTCTGGTCCTGGCCGACGGGGACGGCATGGGCCTGGTAGAGGAGGATATCCGACGCCATGAGGACCGGATAACCGAGAAATCCGTAAGTGGTGAGGTCCTTCGAGGTGAGGTTCTCCTGCATTTCTTTGTAGCTGGGGACGCGCTCGAGCCAGCCGAGGGGGGTGATCATGCCGAGGAGCAGGGGCAACTCGAAGTGCTGCTTGACCTGGCTCTGGACGAAGAGGACGGACTTTTCGGGGTCGAGGCCGGCGGCGAGGTAGTCGAGGATGACCTCGCGGGTGTTGGCCGGGATCTGGGATGGGTCGGCGTAGTCAGTGGTGAGGGCGTGGACGTCGGCGATGAAGAAGTAGCACTCGTACTCAGGCTGGCTTTGGAGGCGGACCCAGTTGTGAAGGGCGCCCATGTAGTTGCCGAGATGGAGTTTGCCGGTGGGGCGCATGCCGGAGAGGACGCGCTTACGGCTGGAGGATGAGGGATTCGACACGATAAGGAATTCCTGGAAAGGGCTTGGGATATTGTACCGGGAGGCTACCGGTCGCGGGCAGCTTCGCGGCGACGGTCCGCGATGAGTTCGTCTGCGAGTGCCACGGTTGGCGGCACGAACTTCCGCACAACGGCCTGTGCGACAGTCATTCTCTCCGCTACCGTCAGTTGAGCGAGTTCGGGATTTTCGGCGGAGAGCAGATCAGAAACCGATTGAAACCTGGGAGAGAAGGTCATATATGTCTTAATTATGGCAAGCCAGCTCAATCCGCGAGATCCCGGGGCATCTGATGCAGCTGCCGATAGCCGCCCACCAAGGTCCAAGGCCTATCCGACCGATCGACTTCATGGCCTCCTGCGGGACGAAATGGCGGAGTATGGCGGGGGGCGAGGCGTTTCTGAAGTGGTTGAGAACAGATCCGAGACCGGAAAGTAAAACGAAAAGTGAAGGCTCAATGGAGATTCGATACACGCTGACGCTGGAAGACTATTGCGAGGGCAATCGAGTGCGGGCTGTCAGCACGACCTCTGGCCGGAAGTTGAAATATTACGTATTTGTTCGGTTTGGGCTCCTAATCGGGGTTTTATCTTTCCTTGCCGTAATCGGATTATCTGCGATACGCCCACTTCAGACCGACTCGCGTCTCGCGGTTATGTCTAACGGCGCCATCGGCGTGCTTATTTGGGTCGGAATCGTCTGCATGATTTCTCCATTCACGTATAGGAGCAGGATCAAACGGAGTTTCAGGGAGCAGAAGCTGCCCTGTGAAGTGAGCCTGTTGGCGATGGACTCAGGAGTCACCATTACACAAGCCGATGGGACGTCTGAGGGGCGGTTCAACTGGTCGGCAATTGAAAGAGGAGCAGAGACTCAGCGAATGTTCGTTCTGTTTCCGAATGTTCGGCAATTTGTAGCGATTCCGAAGCGAGTGATGACTCCCGAGCAGCAGGTCGAATTCCGAAACCTGGTCGCCGGCACGTCACCGGTATTGCCTCTACAGCTGTGTCTGCTATCGAGTTAAGCTAATCCCAGGAAAACTTCCCGGTGAAAGCGGACCTCAGCGTATCCAAAGAGGACTACCTTAAGGCGATTCTGGAAGCCGAGAGCGAGGGGCAGACGGTAATCGCGGCGACGCTGGCCCACTGGCTGGCGGTGTCGGCGCCGGCGGTGTCGATGGCGCTGCGGCGGTTGAAGCGGGACGGCTACGTGGAGGTGAAGGCCGACGGAGTGGTTCGCCTGACCCCGAAGGGGCATGAGACGGCGTATCGGACGGCGTTGCGGCATCACCTGGTCGAGCGCATGCTGTCGGAGGTCTTCGGGATGCCGTGGTACGAGGTGCACGGC
Source organism: Acidobacteriaceae bacterium (assembly GCA_049585375.1). Taxonomy (GTDB): domain Bacteria; phylum Acidobacteriota; class Terriglobia; order Terriglobales; family Acidobacteriaceae; genus Palsa-343. Next base: position 16,889 of record JBAUZR010000005.1, on the reverse strand, counting down.
GAGGCGGAGCGGCTGGAGCATGCGGTGTCGCCGGAGTTTGAGGCGCTGCTGCTGAAGAAACTGGGCGAGAAAGGGACCTGTCCCCACGGGAACTCAGTGCTGCCGGAGAGCGAGGATCGGCGAAAGCGCCACGGTGTGCGGGCGCTGGCGGAAGCGGCGGAGGGCTCGACGTGTATGGTGACCAGCCTGTACGAGCGGGACGAGAAGCTGCTGCGGTTTCTGCATCGGACGGGGATTGAGCCAGGCGGATCGGTACGGGTGCTGCAGCGCAACTACGACCAGACGATGGCGATTGAGACGGGAGCCGGGCAGTTCACGATTGGTCCGGCGGCGGCGGAAAAGGTCCGCGTGAAAGGCGCGCGGAAGGCGGAGCGCGGAGCGCGCTAGCGGCGATTCCGGAGTAGGGTGGCCGCGGGAGGAATATGGGCGGCGAACCGGCTCGGCATGTAGCATTCTGACAGAACTCCGGTGATGGACAAATTGCGAGCGACAGCGGCGATGTGCGGAGCGCTGATCGGGTTGGCGGCAGCGCCGGCGTGGGGCCTCGATCCGCATATGCCGCTGGCACAGTACGGCTACCAGTCGTGGCAGACGGATACGGGCCTGCCGCAGAACACGGTGCATGCGATCGTGCAGGGGCCGCACGGCTATCTGTGGATCGGTACCGAGGGCGGTCTGGTGCGGTTTGACGGCGTGCAGTTTCAGGTGACGACGCACGCGACGACGCCCGAGCTGCCGAGCGATCTGATCGACGATCTGATGGAAGACAAAGCCGGCACGGTGTGGATCAGCACGTCCGGCGGACTGGCACGCATGCGCGACGGGGTGGTGGAGGCGTTCGGTCCGGATCGCGGTGTGCCGGCGACCCAGGTGTGGCGCACCTTCGATGAGGTGCGGAGCGACGGCGGGGAGACGGTGTGGGTGCTTTCTGCGGCAGGGCTGTTCCGGATCGACGAGACGCGGGACGGCGACCGCGCCGAGCGTGTGCCACTCGACGAGGATCTGACGGAGAACAGCCGCATGGTGGCTGGGCGGGACGGCGCTCTGTGGCTGGGGACTGCGGAGGGCCTGGTGCGGCTGCCTTCGACCGGAGCGGCGCAGGCATTGGGCACAGCGGGCGAGGTGCTGGCGCTGGCGGTGGATGGGGATGGAACCGCATGGGCGGGGCTGCGGTCGGGACTGGAGGCCTGCACGGCGGAGGGATGCCGGAGTGTGGCGGTGGCTGGTGGCGGGGCAGTTGAGGCGTTAACCGCAGATGCAGGGGGGCGCATCTGGATCGGGACCGATACGGGGTTGTTCACGGACGAGGGCGGACGGGTGCGGGCGTTTGTGCAGCCGGTGGGTCGCGTTAGCTTCCTTACCTGCGATCGTCAGGGAGTGGTGTGGGCAGGGACGACAAAGGGGCTGATGCGGGTCGGCAGCGGGGAGGCCGGTGAGTTGCTGCCCCACGGCGGAGATGTGTACCTGACGGCGGCGGAGGATCGCGAGGGCGATTTGTGGCTGGGGACGGAAGCCGGTGGGCTGGCGGTGCTGCGCGATCGGAAGTTCTCCAGCCTGACGGCGGAGGATGGGCTCAATGAGGAGTACGTGCTGGCACTGGCGCAGGGACCGGACGGCGCGGTGTGGGCGGGAACGAAGGGCGGCGGGCTCAACGTCTATCGCGGCGGGCATTTTCGCGCGCTGACCACCGCGCAGGGAATGGCCAGCGATGTGGTGTTCGCGGTGGCGGCGGCTCCCAATGGCGATGTGTGGGCGGGAACGCCGGACGGACTGAACCTGGTCCGCGACGGGCAGGTGAGGGTGCTGACGACGGCGGACGGCCTGGCGGATGACTTTGTGCGGTCGCTGTACGTGGGCGGGCAGGGCGCGTTGTGGATTGGGACGCGGCATGGCTTGTCGCGGTACGCGAATGGCGCGTTCACGACATGGACGGCGGCCGATGGGCTGGGGAGCGATCTGATTGGCGCCATGACGCAGAGCCGGGATGGCGATCTGTGGATTGGAACCCTGGGCGGCCTGAGTCGAATGCACAGGGGCCGGTTCACGAATTTCACGACGCAGGACGGGCTCTCGAGCAACATTGTCACCTCGCTCCATGAGGACGCCGACGGGACGCTGTGGATCGGGACCGACGATGGCGGGCTGAATCGGATGCGGGACGGGAAGATCGTGCCGGTGGCGCGCGGCCTGCTGCCGCAGCGGGTGATCGGCATCCTGGAAGACCGGCTCGGGTATTTATGGATCAGCTCGAACAGCGGAGTGTATCGCGTGAGCCGCGCGGGGCTGAACCGTATGGTGAGCGGGGGAGCGGCGCCGGAGGTAATGCGGTTCGGCGTGGCGGATGGGATGCGGATCAGCGAATGCAGCAGCGGCGGGCACCCGGCGGTGCTGGCGCTCCGGGACGGAACGCTGTGGTTTGCGACGCTGAAGGGGATTGCAACGGTGGATCCGGAGCACATGCCGGTGAATCGGGTGGCGCCGCGGGTGGTGCTGGAGGCGGTGAGCGTGGACGATGTGGAGCAAAGGAGCGCCGCGCCGCTGACGATTGCCCCGGGGCACAGCCACTATGAGTTTGACTATGCCGGGCTGAGCTTTGTGGCGCCTCAGAAGGTGGAATATCGGTACCAGCTGGTGGGATTCGACCCGGGCTGGGTGGAGGCGGGAACGCGGCGGACGGCGTATTACACGAACCTGCCGCACGGGCGGTACACATTTCGCGTGATGGCGCGGAACAACGATGGGGTGTGGAGCCGGGAGGCCGCCACGGTGGCGCTGACCGTGGAGCCGCACCTGTATCAAACCGTGTGGTTCCGGCTGCTGCTGGCGCTGGCGGTGATCGGGCTGTCGTATGCGGCATGGCGTCGGCGGCTGCTGCGCGTGGAGCGCGAGTTTCAGGCGGTGCTGGGCGAGCGGGCGCGCATCGCGCGGGAGATTCACGATACGCTGGCTCAGGGGTTTGTGGCTGTGTCGGTGCAGCTGGAGCTGGTGAAGCAGCTGATGCGGGCCTCGGCCGAGGCAGCGCAGGAACAGCTGGAGCATACGCAGACCCTGGTGCGGAGCAGTCTGGAGGAGGCGCGCACATCGATCTGGGAGCTGCGTTCGCAGAGCGCGGAACGCGAGGATCTGGCGGCGCGGATTTTGCGAATGGCCGAAGAGGTGGTGGCGCGATCGGCGGTGCTTCACCCGAGCGCAGAAGACGCAGCCGCTGCGCAGGGTGCAAACGGATCGGGCAATGCAAAGCACGCGCGGGTGCAGATGCAGGTGAGCGGGACCAACCATCCGCTGGGCGCGAACGTGGAACGGGAGCTGATGCGGATCGCGCGGGAGTCAGTGGTGAACGCGGTGCGGCACGGGCATCCTGAGACGATTACGCTGCGGCTGGAGTTTGACGGGGGATGGTTCGCGATGGAAGTCCGCGACGATGGCCGGGGATTTGCGGGCGCACCGGCGGACGGCGGGAGCGGGCATTATGGGATCGTGGGGATGCGGGAGAGAGCGGCGGCCATTGGAGCAAGCCTGAGCGTGGAGAGCGACGCGGGCGAAGGTACCCGGGTTCGTGTGCTTCTGCCGCTGGACGGAACGACGAAAGAGGCCTGACGTGAAGGAAATTGGAACGACGACGGATACGATTCAGATCATGATCGTGGACGACCATGCGATTGTGCGGCAGGGTCTGGCGGCGCTGATGAAGACAGTGCCGGGTTTTTCCGTAGTGGCCGAAGGCGCGGATGGCGAGGAGGCGGTGGCGCTCTACCGGCAGCATCGGCCGGAGGTGACGTTGATGGATCTGCGGCTGCCGAAGTTGAACGGCGTGGACGCCATCTCCCGGATACGGAGCGAGTTTCCCGGAGCACGAGTGATCGTGCTGACCACGTTCGATGGCGATGAAGATATTTATCGAGCGATGCAGGCGGGCGCGAAAGGGTATCTGCTGAAGGGCATGGATCTGGCGGAGCTGACCGAGGCGGTGCGCACGGTGCATGCGGGGAAGTCGCGGATTCCATCGCGGGTGGCGGAGAAGCTGGCCGAACGCATGAGCGGCGCGACGCTGACGGCGCGCGAGCTGGAAGTGCTGCAGCAGATTGTGGCGGGCAAAAGCAATAAGGACATCGGCAGCGCGCTGTTTATCTCCGAGGCAACCGTGAAGACGCACGTGAACAGCCTGCTGAGCAAGCTGGGCGTGGAGGATCGTACCCAGGCAGCGACGACGGCGCTGCAGCGGGGGATTGTGCATCTGGACTGAAAGAAGCAGCGGACAGCGAATAGCGTTTAGCCGGTGACCGGTAAATAGTGGATGCAGGAGACAGGGATCAGAAGAATGAGGACGAGGCTTCCAGTGGGTGCAGGACGAATGTGGGTGATGGCGGCGCTTCTGCTCATTGCGGCGATAGCGTGCGGGCGGGCGCAGGAGACGCGGCCGGGGGAGTGGAAGGCGGCGACGGACGCCGAGCTGCGGTCGGTGATTCCGGCGCGGGCTCCGGTGGTGCAGGAGCGGATCGAGACAGAGATGCGGTCGGCTTCGGGGATCACGAACGGGCACGGGAAGTACATCGCGGGGGTAGTGCTGATTACGGCTGGATATTCCGCAGAGGGGAAGTACTCGCATTTTCTGCTGACCCAGGTGCCGCTCCGGGTGGGCGATGACATACGGCTGGCGCCGGGTGATTATCTGCTGGGGTATACGCACGGTGAGAATGGGCTGGTGGTGCGGCTGTACGAGGCCGCGACCGGCAAGCTGGTGGGGACGGTCACAGCGGCCTTGATTCCGGGCATCACTCGGGTGGAGGAGATTCGGATCTGGCCGCCAGGCGACCGCCGCATGATCCAGATTGGGCGATTCGGCTTTAGCTATCAGATTGGGGGCTAGCACGGCTATGGCGCAATCCTTGAGCCAAAAAGAACAGAAGGTGGTGGAAGCGCTGTACCAAAACTGGCAGGCGGAGATGCGGGGCTACCACACCTACAACACACTGGCGGAGCGGGACGAGGATCCGATCCGGAAGAAGACGCTGCGCCATATCGCGGAAGCCGAGGCGCATCACGCGTCGCTGTGGGCGAAGCGAATTCGGGAGATGGGTGCGGAACTGCCGCGGTACGAAGGCAAGCCGTCGGGCGACGCGGACACCCTCGTGAATCGGCTGGGCGGGCCGCAGGCGGCGCTGCGGCGCCTGGAGATCGACGAGAGCCGGGACATCGCGCGGTACGGACAGCAACTCAAGGAGCTGGGAGATGAACCGAGCGTCGTGATTCTGCAAAAGGTGATTGCAGATGAGCAGGATCATTATCGGGAGCTGACGGAGCTGATCCGGCACCGGTATCCGAAGATGACGCCGAGCTCGGAGATGGCTCGCCAGGAACTGAACGAACTGCTGACGCGGCGGAATCGGCCCGGGCGGCAGGCGGCGGGGTGGATCGGCGACGCGATCTACGGCGTGAATGACGGGCTGGGGGCGATCTTCGGCATCGTCTCGGGCGTATCCGGCGCCACGCTGGGCAACAGCCACTGGGTGCTGTTGTCGGGACTGGCGGGCATGATTGCGAGCGCGCTCTCCATGGGTTCGGGAGCGTACCTTGCGGCCAAGAGCGAACGCGAGATTTATGAGGCCGAGGTGACGCGGGAGCGCGATGCCATCGAGATGAACGGGCCGGAAGCGCGGGAGTTGCTCTCGTTGTATTACCAGGTGAAGGGTATTCCGCGGGACGATGCGGACCATGTAGTGGAGCATCTGGCGGAATCCCCGGAACAGTTTCTGCGGGCGCTGGCCAGCGAGCGTCTGAACATGACGGAGGAAGGGCTGAGCCAGCCTTTCGTTTCCGCCTGGTCGGGAGCGCTGTCCACCGCGGTGGGGGCGTTCATTCCGATCTTGCCGTTCTTCTTCATGAGCGGTTATCCGGCGGTGATCGCATCGGCAATTGTGTCGCTGGCGGCGCACTTTGCCGTGGGGGCGGCAAAGTCGCTGATCACGGTGCGGAGCTGGTGGAGCAGCGGCCTGGAGATGACGATCGTGGGGGCCGTCGAAGGTGTCGCGACCTACGTGATCGGACTGGGGCTCAGAGGGCTGGGAGTGTAAGAGCAGAGTTCAGGGGATTAGGGATCAGGGATTAGAACCCTGGGGCCGGTTCTGCTGATGTGGAGCCGGCCCTTCTTCTTACGCGTGGTTTCAGTGGCCGAACGCTACGGCTGCTCCTGCTGCCTCTTCGCGTAGTAGTCCTGCAGGGTGAAGAAGGCCTTCTTCTTTTCACCGGTATTGGAGACGAGGCCTTTGCGGTTGTAGTCGTCCTGAATGCCGGGGAGCTGGCGCATGGGGGACCGGAAATCCATGAGGACCCAGGGAGTCATGCCGCGCAGGAAGGGCATCTTCGCGATCATTTGGAACTGTTGCCGATACACATAGTCCTCATACTCCTCCGTGAACTTCTGGGTATCGGGGCCGTGGAGACCGGCCTGGGCGCCGGCGCCGAATTCGCTGAGGATGACGGGCTTGCCCATGGGATCCTGCCAGGTGTAGTTGGGGATGTCCGCGGCGGAGCCCTGATACCAGCCGAGATATTCGTTATAGCCGAGGACGTCGAGGTCCTTACCGAGTGGGTCGTCGAGGACGGCGGCAGTGCCGTGGAAGTGCGTGACGATGGCGGAGGTGATAAGGCGGGTGGGATCCTGCGCGCGGGCGGCGACGGCGAGCTGGTGGAGGAATGCATCGCGGGCCGGACTCTCGGGGGTCTCGTTGGAGAGCGACCAGAGGATCACCGAGGGGTGGTTGTGATCGCGGCGGATCATCTCGTGGAGCTGCTGCTTCGCGACGTCGAGGGTGTGCGGGTTGGTCCAGTCAATATCCCAGTAGACGGGAATCTCCGACCAGACGAGGATGCCGAGCTTGTCGGCGAGGCGGTACTCGTTTTCGGTATGCGGATAGTGGGCCATGCGGACGAAGTTGCAGTGGAGCTCTTTGGCCCAGCCGAGGAGGGTTTGCGCGTCCTGTTCCGACCAGGAGCGGCCCGAGCGGTAGGGGGCCTCATCGTGATAGCTGATGCCGCGGAGGAAGATGGGCTGGCCATTCAGGAGGATCTGGTCGCCGCGGACTTCCACCGTGCGGAAGCCGATGGAGTCGGTGAGGCGATCGGGGCCGGCGGTGAATTCGACGTCGTAAAGGCGGGGCTGTTCCGGGGACCACAGTTGGAGACCTGGCGCGGCGAAGGAGAAGCCGGCGCGGCCATTTGTGTCGGTGGCGGCGACTTTTTCAACGTGAAGCTCCGGAATGCGCAGGGTCACGCGGGTTCCGGAGGGTGCGCCGGTGACGTGGACATAGCCTTCGAGCTGATCGGTTGAGCCGCGCTGAAGCTGCAGCGACTCGTCGTCAATGTATGTATCGGGGACTTCGACCAGGGAGACGGGGCGAGTGATGCCGCCGTAGTTCCACCAGTCTTTTCGCACGGTCGGTACGCGGTCGACAGCGCGCGTGTCGTCGACGGCGACGACGACGAAGTTGTCTCCGTCATGCGCGATGCCGGTGATGTCGCAGTCGAAGGGCGTGAAGCCGCCCTCGTGATCGCAGACGTGCTGATCGTTCACGAAGACGGAGGCTGCATAGCTGGCGGCGCCAAAGTGCATGAAGAGGTGAGTGTTCGGTTTGGGATGGACGGTGAAGTCGCGCTGATACCAGAGGAGACCTTCGTAGTAGAAGAGGGATTTGTCCTGGGAGTTCCAGTCACCGGGGACGTTGAGCGTGGGCGATCGGGAGAAGTCGTACTGCACAAGCGGGCCGCCGGGAACATAGTGAGCGTTGGCGGCGTAGCCGTGGAGGCTGGCCTGATCGGGATGAGGTCCCCAGCCTTCGCGATAGGGGTCGGCAATGTAGTGCCAGGGGCCATCGAGCGAGACCTGCGGGCGATGATCGACGTCGACCAGCAGGGTTGTGGACTGGGCAAAGGCGGAAGCGGCGAGGAGAGCAGCAGAAGCGATCAGGATAGCGACGCGGCGGACCATGCAGTCCATGGTAATCCGCGATAACGAAGGCCGGAGCTGCGGAGCTCGAGTTCAGGCTCAGGGGTGCGGACCGCGCAGCCGGAAGCGGTTGGCGCGGTCGAATTCGTCGCGGAGTTCGGCGGTTTTGAGATTCTCCCGCAGGTGCGCGAGGCGCTGCTCGAGCGCATGGAGAGAGCGGGCGATGGCGTCAGTGTTGGTATGGGCGATGTCGCGCCACATGGAGAAAGGGCTGGCGCCGAGGCGCGTCATCTCGCGCAGGGCGCGGCCGCCGATGGGGAGCAGGTCGGCGTTGGCAGCGAACTCGTCTTCAAGCAGGGCGGCGAGCGCGGTAGAGACGAATTGGGGCAGATGGCTGATCCACGCGCAGAGGGTGTCGTGGCGGATGGGGTCGAGGTCGAGAATGCGGGCGCCGAAGCGCTCCACCCAGGAGCGCCAGAACTCCGCATGCGGCGAACCGCCTTCGGCTGGACCGCATGGGGTGAACAACCATACCGCGCCCTTGAACAGCTGTGCGTCGGCGTTTTCGGCGCCGCTGATTTCTTTGCCGGCCATAGGATGGCCGGGGAGGAATCCGGGCTGGCCGGGGCCGTTGTAACGGCCGGCGGCGCGCTCGCACAGAGCGCCTTTGACGCTGCCGACGTCGGTGACGAGCTGGTTGTCGCGCAGCACGGGCGCGAGGCGGTCGAGCCATTCGAGGATCGTGAACACGGGTCCGCCGAGCAGGATCAGATCGGCCTGCGTGGCGGCGGTGAGCGGGTCGTCGGTGGCGACGGTGATGGCTTCGCGGCGCAGTGCGGTGTGAAGCTCATTCGGGTTTGGGTCCCAGCCGGTGATGGAGCCGGTGAATCCGTGGGCTCGCAGGGCGAGCCCGACGGAGCCGCCAATGAGGCCGGTGCCGAGGATGGTGATGCTCTCGATGGGCATTCTGTGTGAATGCTACAGGGTCCGGGCTACAAACTCCGGTCGACTGCCGGGGCGATGATACGCAAAGAATCCATCAGCTTCGCGAACTGCTCGGGAAAGAGGGACTGCGCGCCGTCAGAGAGGGCCTTGTCCGGATTGGGATGGACTTCGATGAGGAGACCATCTCCGCCGGCGGCGACGGTGGCGCGGGCCATGGCGGGGACTTTATCGCGGCGGCCGGTGCCGTGCGAGGGATCGCCGAGGATGGGCAGGTGCGAGAGTTTGTGGACGACCGGGATGGCGGAGATGTCCATGGTGTTGCGGGTGTAGGTTTCGAAGGTGCGGATGCCGCGCTCGCAGAGGATGACGTCGTAGTTGCCGCCGGCGAGCAGGTATTCGGCGGAGAGCAGCAGCTCCTCAATGGTGGCAGCGATGCCGCGCTTGAGCAGGACGGGCTTACGAATGGCGCCGAGCTCACGGAGCAGGTTGAAGTTCTGCATGTTGCGCGCGCCCACCTGGAAGAGATCGACGTACGGGATCATCAGCTCGATCTGGGAAATTTCCATCACCTCGGAGACAACGAGCAGGCCGTAAGCGTCGCCGGCTTCGCGGAGAAGCTTGAGGGCGTCGAGGCCAAGGCCCTGGAAGGAGTATGGGGAGCTGCGCGGCTTGAACGCGCCGCCGCGGAGGAATTTGGCGCCGGCAGCCTGCACGAGCTTTGCGCTGGCGAAGATCTGCTCACGGCTTTCGACCGAGCAGGGACCCGCCATGACAACGATCTGGTTGTCGCCAATGGAAACGCCGTTGGGAAAGCGAACGATAGTGCCTTCCGGGCGAAAGCTGCGGCCCGCAAGCTTATAGGGCGAGGAGATGCGGATGACTTCCGCAACGCCGGCGAGGACCTCGAACTCGGCGTGGTCGAAAGCGCCGGGCGTGCCAACGCCGGCGAGGATGGTCTGCACGGTTCCGGTTGTGCGGTGAACGTTAAAGCCGATTTCCATCATGCGCTCGACGATGGCCTGAATTTCTTCCTCGGTCGCGCGCTCCTGCATGGCAACGATCATTGGTCTTTTCCTGTCGATTTCTGGTGGTCTTCCGTAGCGGGTGTGTTGCCGCGGGAGGCAAGCTCGTTCCGCTGGAGGGCGCGCATGACGTCGACGATGCGCTCGTAGATATGGACGAGCTCGATGTCGGGCAGCGGGCCGGGATTGTGCGTGCGGACATTCTCAAAAATGACGCGCTCGCGGTTGGGCTCGTAGACGGGGAGCGAGGTTTGGCGCTTGAGGCGGCCAATTTCCTGAGCGGCGGCAGCGCGTTCAGAGATGAGCGCGACAATCTGCCGATCCAGTTCGTCAATTTTGCGTCGCCAGGTTTCGATATCCATGGGCTTCCTGGGGGGCTGGCCGCCCCGGCGTTGCTTAGTGTGGGTCCAGCGGCTGTATGAGGAATTTTAGCGGGCCGGGAGGGCAGGCTCACGAGCGCCGCCCCGCAGGCCCTGAATAAATCGCGCGATGGAGCTGGGCGCTTCCTTGGGGCCAGCCTGCTCGATGGTGGCAACCAGCGCGCTGCCGATGACCGCGGCGTCAGCAAATTCGCCGACGGCTGCGAAATGCTCAGGGTTCGAGATGCCAAAGCCGACGGCGATGGGGAGCTCCGTGAAGCGGCGCAGGCGTTTCACGAGTTGCTCGGCGTCGCTGGTCATGGATTTCTGCGTGCCGGTGATGCCGGTGCGGGAGATGGCGTAGATGAATCCCTGGGACACGGCGGCAATTTTTTCCAGGCGCGCGTCGGGACTGGTGGGCGCGGCGAGAAAAATGGGCGACAGATGATGGCGGTGGAGTGCGTCCAGATAGTCGGCAGCTTCTTCGACGATCATGTCGGTGACGAGGACGCCATCGACGCCGGCTTTCTCGGCGGCGGAGCAGAAGGCTTCGAGGCCGAACCGGAGGATGGGGTTGTAGTAGGAGAAGACGACGAGTCCGGTCTGGGGACGTTCGCGGCGGAGATCGGCTGCGAGGGCGAGGACGTCGCGCAGGCTGGTGCCGTGAATGAGCGCTCGCTCGCTGGCGCGCTGGATGACTGGACCGTCGGCCAGGGGATCGCTGAAGGGAACGCCCAGCTCGAGGACATCGGCGCCGGCGTCGATGGCGGCCAGCGCGATGCTGTGCGATGTGGCGAGGTCGGGATCGCCGATCGTGAGGTAGGCGACGAGGCCGGGCTTGCTGGCGAAACGAATCATGGGGCGCCGGCTCCGGTGAGGTTGAGTTCGCGGGTGAGGATGCCCATATCTTTGTCGCCGCGGCCGGAGACGTTGACGAGGAGGATGTCGCGCGAGCTGAGTGTGGGTGCGATCCGGATACACTCGGCGACGGCGTGCGCGCTTTCGAGGGCGGGGATGATGCCTTCGGTGCGAGCGAGGCGGAGCGTCGCGTCGAGCGCGGCCTGGTCGGTAGCGGAGGTATATTCGGCGCGGCCGGAGTCGTGCAGGGCGGCGTGCTCGGGGCCGATAGACGCGTAGTCGAGCCCGGCGGAGACGGAGTGGGTGAGGGCGATCTGGCCGTTGTCGTCCTGCAGAACCCAGGAATAGGTGCCCTGGAGGACGCCGGGGGACCCGCCGCTGAAGCGCGCCGCGTGTTCGCCGAGGAAGGAGCCGCGGCCGCCGGCTTCAACGCCGATGAGGCGCACGTCCTTGTCGGGGATGAATTCGTAGAAGGCGCCAATGGCGTTGGAACCCCCGCCGACGCAGGCGATGATGGCGGTGGGCAGGCGGTTTTCTTTCTCAAGGATCTGGGCGCGGGCTTCGCGGCTGATGACGCGGTGGAAGTCGCGGACCATGGTCGGATAGGGGTGCGCGCCGAGGACGCTGCCTAAAAGGTAGTGAGTGGTCCGGACATTGGTGACCCAGTCCCTCATTGCCTCGTTGATGGCGTCCTTGAGGGTGCGGGAGCCGGAGGAGACGCCGCGAACTTCCGCGCCGAGGAGGCGCATGCGGAAGACGTTGAGCTCCTGGCGGCGCATGTCCTCTTCGCCCATGTAGACGACGCAATCGAGACCGAAAAGAGCGCAGACAGTGGCCGTGGCGACGCCGTGCTGGCCGGCGCCGGTTTCCGCGATGATGCGCTTTTTGCCCATGCGGACGGCGAGGAGCGCCTGGCCGATACAGTTATTGATCTTGTGGGCGCCGGTGTGGAGAAGGTCTTCGCGCTTGAGATAAATCTTTGCGCCGCCGAGGGACTCGGTGAGGCGCGCCGCGTAATAGAGCGGGGTCGGGCGGCCGGCATAGTCGCGGAGCAGCGATTCGAGCTTCAGGTGGAAGTCAGGATCGGCCTGAGCCTCAGCGTATGCGTGGTCCAGCTCGTCGAGTGCGGCGACCAGGGTTTCGGGAACGTAGCGTCCGCCGTAGGGGCCGAAGCGTCCGGCGACGCGTGGAGGTGCGGTGGCAGCCATGAATACAGGGTACAAGGTACAGGGTGCAGGGTACAGGCCAACGGCTACAACGAGGGTTGGCCGAGAGGGGTGTGATTCTCGATGGAGGCGAAGGCGGCGCGGGCGGCTGCGATGAAAGCGGCGACGCGCGCCGGATCTTTTCTCCCCGGATACATTTCGACGCCGCTGGCAACATCGACGCCCCAGGGGCGCAGCGTGCGGATAGCTTCGGCGACGTTGTCGGGGGTAAGGCCGCCGGCCAGGATGACGCGGAGTTTGCTGCTTTCGGCAGAGAGAACCTGCTGGGCGCGCTGCCAGTCGAAGGCCTTGCCGGTGCCCCCGGTCGCGGTGGCGGTTTTGGTATCGAGGAGGATCGCATCGATATGACTGTGACGGGCAACGGCGCGGAGTTCGTCGCGAAGGCGTTGTTCGGCGCGGGTGGGGTCAGTGTTGAGGTCCCAGTGCAGGGTCTGGACGAGGAAGAAGCCGGAGCCGAACTGATTGCGCAGTTTCTCCGCGAGAACAAAGTCGAGCTCGCCGTGCAGCTGGACGCCGTGCAGGCCGGTGGAGCGAAGGGCGAAGACGATCTCTTCGTAATCCTGGGTGTTGAATACGCCGATTTTGGTGAGGTCGTCGGGTAAGTCGGGCATGATGGCGGCGACCTGGCCGGCGGTGACGCGGCGCGGGCTGCGGGCGAAGACAAAACCGATGGCGTCAGCGCCGGAGTCGGCGGCGAGTATTGCGTCATCGAGGGTCGTGTTGGCGCAGAGCTTGATCCACATGGGCTTAGGCGAGGGTTGCGTGTTCAGCAGCGGGGTGGAGGAGGGTTTTGAGGGCAGCGCCAGGATGCGGCTGGCGCATGAGGGATTCGCCGATGAGGAAGGCGTGGAAGCCGGCGTCGCGCAGGCGGTTGAGGTCGGCGGCCGTGTGAATGCCGCTTTCGGCGACGTGCACGGAGTTGGGCGGCAAATCAGCGGCGAGAGCGAGCGAGGTTTCAAGGCGAACGTCGAAGGTGCGGAGGTCGCGATTGTTCACGCCGTAGCAGTCGCAGCCGAGATCGCGGACGCGGGCCAGTTCGTCGGAGGTGTGGACTTCACAGAGGACGTCAAGCTCGAGCGCGTGGGCGGCGGCGGTGAAGCGGGCAAGTTCGGCGTCGGTGAGTGCGGCGGCGATGAGCAGGATGGCATCGGCGTGATGGGCGCGGGCTTCGACGATCTGGTATTCGTCCACGATGAAATCTTTGCGGAGGCAGGGGATATTTGTCGCGACGGAAGCCAGATCGAGGTTGGCGAGTCTTCCCTGGAAGAAGGGCTCGTCGGTGAGGACGGAGAGCGCGGCAGCGCCGGCGGACTCGAGATCGCGGGCGAGGAGGGCAGCGTCGAAGTCAGCGCGAATCAGGCCTTTGGAGGGGGAAGCTTTCTTGAGCTCGGCGATGATCGAGGGTCCGGATTGCGCGGCGGCACGAAGAGCGCGGGCGAATCCGCGGGGCGCATGCGCGGCTGCCGCTTTTTCCAGCAGGCTCAAAGGGGCGCGGCGGCGGCGTTCGGCGAGATCGGCGCGGGTTTGGTCGAGGATGCGATCGAGATGGAGCAAACGAGGCCTCTGTTTGAGTATAGCGGCGGAGAGCGCCGGCTCAGGCCCACCTTGTTGCGCGCATTGGCGGCGCGTAACGAGGGCAGCCACCCGGATCTTCCCCTGACATTTGTCATGGGCGATTGCTGACGAAGGGCACTGCCGGCGAAGAGGCGCACAGGCGATGCTGAGGAAGTGGAGGCGCTATGCAGAATCAGGTTCCCAACTCTCCGATGCCCCCGGTTTCCCGAGGCCGGTGCGGGTCTACGTCCAGCATCCTGTTTGCGCTTGGGGTGGTACTGACGTGCTTCGGCGGCGCGATCATGGGCGATTATCACTGGAACATGGTCGGTCTGGGGCTGCTGGTTTTCAGCAGCCTTGTGCACCTGGATTGACGGCGGCCGGGAGAATTTCTCTCGCAAATGGCTATGTGTGGCAAACAGGGCACTTGCCAGGGGCTCCCACGGCGCTAGAAGGTACCGGAAGGCGTCGGAAGAGAAGCCGCCCCTGACTCATCCAGGGGTCTTGACGTTGCTGTGGAGCATTTCGATGGCTTTGTCGAGACGCCTGGCGCGCGTCTCTTCCTTCTTAGCCTCAGTGATCCAGCGAACATATTCCTTGCGGTGGGTATAGCTGAGTTTCTCGAAAAAGGGCACGAGGCCTTCCCGTTTCAGGCGGCTAAGGAAGGGCCCGGGAACGTCGAGGGTACGGACCGAGTCGTCTTTCCAGACGATCACATCGATCTTGTCCCCAGGACCTTTGCCGATCTGTTCGCGGATGGATTTGAGGAGAGGCAGCATGTGCTGCGGATGCCCATACCGGATGAGGGTGCCGGTGTAAGGGACGCCGTTGAAGGTGGCTTTGATGGGGATTTTGCCTTTTGTGCCGAATTCCTTTTCGACGTCGAAGGGAAAGAGCACGCAGGCGCCGCCGCCATTGGCGGGCTCGATCTTGGCGGTGAAGCGATAGGGCTGCATGGCCCTCCATCTTGCCACGAACCAGGGGAGAAAGACGAGAGGGGAAAAACCGCAGCCTTGCGCAGACCGCCTCATCCTTCGAGTCCGCGACGCCACGGATCCGGAGGCGGGATTTCCGGCCACATTGAGTTCTGGTTGCCGGGCCAGCGGCTGTTCCATCTGCGACGGAAACGAGGTCAGCGAAGATACAGAAAAGCCCAGGGAAGAGGGTAGGCTATCCTGGAAAAGACTGCTCAGACCACTCGCTTTTGAGATCGGGCTCGACAGGCGCCAACTCCGCCTGGTCAGCCTGCATTGGAGAGACGTTTTCACCCATGGACCCAACCCAGCCGGCACCCCCCGCCGAAGTCCTCACGCCTTCGATCCGCAACCTGCTCCCGTGGCTGGTCGCGGTGGCCTTTTTCATGGAGTCGCTGGACACCACCATCCTCAACACCGGCGTCCCCGTCATCGCCAAAGCCCTCAGCGTCACTGCCCTGGCCATGAAGGCCGTTCTCGCCAGCTACACCCTCGCCCTCGCCATCTTCATCCCCATCAGCGGCTGGATGGCCGACCGCTTCGGCACGCGCTACGTCTTCTCCGCGGCCATCGGCATCTTCACCCTCGGCTCAGTGCTCTGCGGCATCTCCACCAATATCCACGAGCTCGTCTTCTGCCGCGTCCTCCAGGGCTGCGGCGGCGCCATGATGGTTCCCGTCGGCCGCCTCACCCTCGTCCGCGCCTTTGCCAAACATGAGCTCGTCCGCGTCATGAGCTTCGTCTCCATCCCCGCCCTCATCGGACCCATGCTCGGCCCCGTCGCCGGCGGCCTCATCGTCGATTACCTCCACTGGCGCATCATCTTCTTCCTCAACATCCCCATCGGCCTCCTCGGCCTCGTCATGGTCTATCTCCACCTGCCCGACTATCGCGAGCAGGACACGCCGCCCCTCGACATCCTCGGCCTCATCCTCTTCGGCTCCGGAATCGCCCTGCTCTCTTATGTCCTCGAAGTCTTCGGCGACCACACCCTCGGCGTCCGCGAAATCATCAGCCTGCTCGCCATCTCCTTTGCCCTTCTCATCGGCTACCGGCTCCATGCAAAGGAGACGCCCTTCCCCCTGCTCCGCCTCGCGCTCTTCCGCCTCCGCACCTTCCGCGCAGCCGTCGGGGGAGGCTTCATCACCCGCCTCGGCATCGGCGGCGTGCCCTTTCTCCTGCCCCTGCTCTATCAGATAGGACTGGGCTATACCCCCGTCCAGTCGGGACTCCTCATCATGCCCCAGGCCATCGCCGCCATGCTCATCAACCTCTGCATGACGCGCCTGCTCAACCGCTTCGGCTACCGCACCATCCTCATCTCCAATACCTTCATCATCGGAATCCTCCTCGTCCTCTTCGCCACCATCGGCCTGCGCACGCCGCTTTGGATCATCGTCCTGCTCGCCTTCCTCTATGGAGCCTTCAGCACCCTGCAATACACCAGCATGAACACCCTGGTCTACGCCGACGTAACGGAAGAGGACACCAGCGCCGCCAGCACCATCTTTGCCACCATGCAGCAGATGGCCCTCAGCTTCGGCGTCGCCATCGCCGGCCTCGCCACGGCGTTCTTTCTTCCTGAGCACGTCTGGTCAGTGCCCAGCGTCTTCATCCACGGAATCCATGAAGCCTTCATCGCCCTCGGCGTCCTGACCGTGGTTTCCACGGTCGTCTTCCGCAGCCTCCGCCGCCGTGACGGACTCTCCATCAGCCGCCAGAAAGTCATCCCCGCGGGATAAAAGGCGGCCCTCGCCGCGTGAACCGGGATCGGTCCTCGCCAGTAATGCGGTCGCCTACTCCCCAGACGGGCGCAACCGAATTACGCCCCAGCGAAAATCGAGCTTGTCCGATGTAAACTAACTATTCCCTCCAAAAAGCAATTGACGTGAGATAGGTTCGACAGATGAAGTTTGAAATAGAGTTCCGACCAGTCGGTGAAAAATCCAAGGCCGGCGACGCAATTGTAATCAAGTACGAGAGCAAGCCGGGTTATTACAGCCTTATGG
>JBAUZR010000004.1:0-5623 GCA_049585375.1 Acidobacteriaceae bacterium | reverse complement strand
CAGATCCACATCACGGTGCGAAAGCCGAAGACAAATGCTTCGACGATCATCTTTCTGAGCGCCGCTGTTGTCGCCGGGCTAAGGCCTGCGGGCACCGGCAATCCAGCCAGCATGATCTCGCCTGACCGTAACGCCGCGAAAGCTCCGGGCGGCAGCGAAAGGCGGAGCAGGCTTCGGTTCAGGTGGACTCCAAAGGCTTTCACCATCACCATCCCCAGGACTGCGACGGCAAGAACGCTGGCGACACGGGCAACGGCATTGTTGATACCGGAGGCGGCTCCGACCCGGTCCTGACCGACGGAATCCATGACGACGGTGGTGAGCGGGGCAACGGTGATCGCCATCCCCAGACCAAGAACAAGCACGGCCGGGAAAAAAGATGTCCAGTAGCTGTGGCCGGTTGAGGGTGCGGCAAAGAGTAAAAATCCGAAGGCGACGATAAGCGGGCCGACGACCAGCGGAGGCCTTGCGCCATAGCGCGCAACCAGCCCTCCCGACCAGCGGGAGAGAAGGAAGATGAGGAGGATCAGCGGCAGCATTGCCGCGCCGGTCGCGGTTGGGGAATATCCCTGGATCTGGATCAGGTTCAGGGGAAAGAGGAAGAAGAAAATTCCGGTGGCGCCATAGAGAAAGAGGGTGAGGAGATTGGTCCCGCTGAAAGCGGCGGAAGAAAACAGCGACAGGGGGACCATCGGCACCCTGGCATGGGCCTCAACGAAGAGGAAGAGAATCAGACAGCCGCAGCCGGCGATCAGGCTGGTCAGCACCAGGGGCCTGCCCCAGCCCATCACCGGGGATTCGATGAACGCGCAGACGAGGCCGCCCAGTCCCACGGTGATGGCCAGGGCTCCATACCCGTCAATGGGGCCGGCCTCAGTGCTGCGGCTTTCAGGGATGTACGCCAGCGAAAGGACGATGACCGCCGCGGCGAGGGGGAGATTGATGAAGAACACATAACGCCAGGAAGCATATTGAATGAGCCAACCGCCGAGAACGGGCCCTACCGCCGTGGTCATCGCGGTGAAGCCGGACCATGTGCCGATGGCCGGCCCGCGGGTTTTTTCGTCGAAGGACGAACTGATGAGGGCAAGGCTGCCGGGCACGAGGAGCGCGGCCCCGGCGCCCTGAACGCTCCTGGCAAGAATGAGCTGGATGATGTTGGCGGCAAAACCACAGCACACCGAGGCGACGGCGAAAACCGCCACGCCCCACAGGAACATCCGCCGGCGGCCCAAACGATCGCCGAGCGAGCCGCCGACGAGAATCAACGCTCCCAGAATGACCCCGTAGGACTCGACGACCCACTGCACATTGGCGACGGTTGCATGAAAGGCGGACTGGAGCGCGGGCAGAGCGACATTGACGACCGTGCTGTCAATGAAGGCCATGCTGGAACCGATAATCGTTGCGACGAGAACCCCGGTTCTGGTTTTTGCGGCACACGGCGTTGCCACGTCTCCCGACCGAATGACGGCTTCGTCGCAGGGCGGCCTCATGGACCGTATGGATGCTGACAGGCGTGCGCCCGGCTCCGAAAATCGGAGTTCCGGCGGTGGACGACGGATTCCCCGGCCAGGAGCCTCATCCGGCCGGATACAGGGCGACGGGGCGGGCGGCCTCGCAGGACAACTGCCGGCCCTCGGAGCCGGGAGGACAGACGGGAATCCTCAGGCGCTCTCAGGCTCGGCGGCGGACGGCAGAACCGCGGCGCCCTGGGGCAGATCGTAGAGGCCTTCGGAAGCGACCGCGGATTGAAGGCGGTCGACGAGCTGCGCGATAGTCCGCGTGATCCGCAGGAGAGACTGTTCGCGCTCGGAGAATCTGGCTGCGACTTCGGCAGATGTGGAATCGATGTGACGGGCGAGGCTCTCCGGCACACCGGCACGATGAACGTGGGTTGCTAGTTGGCTCTCAAGGCTGTCGGCCATCTGACGGAAGATACGCGAACACTCGGAGCGAAAATCGTCTTCGAATTCTCTGAAGAACCGGGAACCGGAGTCGGCTGCGAAGAGCCGGAACTGAAGCAGGGGAGCCTCCAGCAGGTAAAAGCTGCGCAAAGAGGCCTGCCAGCGGCGGATGCGATCGCGCGCCGCCATATCTCCTGCGCGCAAAGGGCCGGTCTCAAAGGGCACAGCGTCGGACTGAGCATTCACCTCACCGAAGCGGCGATAGATGTCTTCGCGCAGGCGACGGATCTTCTCCAGGTCCGCGGGATTCCCGGGGTGCGGAGTGGAGTCGACCAGGTCGGACAGGAGGCGAAGATTGACGACAAAGATGCGCACCATCTCATCCGCTGCGGAACGCGGAAAGAGCCGCTCGAAGACGAGCCACATCATGGTGATACCGAGCAGGACGCCGAGGACGCGGTCGCGGCCGGCGGCAAGGTCGGTCTGTATGCTGAACTCGCTCAGGTGGATGAGGTAAAAGGCAAAAGCGAACTGCACGCCCGCATAGGCGAGCCGGGAACTGGAAGTGGCGACCCAGGCAGCGACGGCCGTCATCACAGCGAAGAGCAGAGTGAATCCGCCGATGGAGTCGATGAAGGGGAGAACGAAGATTTGCGCTCCCAGGCCTGCGATCACGCCGCCCAGGAAGAACCCGGCGAGGCGAAGGATTTGTTTTTGCCGTGAGGAGCCGATGGTGGTGAGAGCGGTGAGCACACAGGTGGTGATCGAGGTGGAAAGGTTGGGCCAGTCGAGAGAGACGTACAGGACGTAGCAAAGCATGGCGGCCATGGTTCCGCCGAGGATGTAGCGCAGATGCTCGGGATTCGAGAAGGCGTCGGGAATGAAGATGCGGCTGGTTGTCGGCGGGTCCTCGATGGGCTCAAGCGCGGGGTCAGGGGCATGCTCACCGCTGAAGATGGCAGGCATGAGAGAGACCATGGACTCGATTTCGGAGAGGAGCGGAGTGCCGGGACTGGGCAGGGGCTCGAGAGACGCGGCACAAGGCTGGCCATGGGTGCGAACGCAGTTGCGAATATCGCCGACGCTTTGGCCGACGTGGGCTGCACGCTGCCGCAGGTTCGTGTCCAGAGAAGGATAGGCGCGAGCCAGAGCAGCGGCGAAATCAATCGAACGACCGACGAGTGAAACCAGGGTGCTCATCCGCGCGCGATAGGCCTGGGAGAAGTTCGAGCGCGCGACGTGGCGGCGAAGGGCACTCGCTCCGACGATCGCGAACTGAGCGAGGCCGGCCTGGGTAGCGGGCGAAACCGGCCGGCCCTCTGCATAGCCGTTCATCAGATTCTCGAGCAGTGCGAGCCGGGCGTCGATGCCATCCACGAGGTCATCGCGGCCATACAGTGCGTGGAACACGATCTCAACGGCCAGTGTCACCAGCGCTCCGATGAGGGTGGCCGCGACGAGCCAGAGGGTGCGCTCGACATTCAATTCCGGGGGGCCCGGCAGGTACCAGATGCCGACAACATTGCCGACGACGAGGGCGACGCCGATTGCCACAGCGTAGTTCGCGAGGCAGCGGAGGAAAAAGAAAACAACAAAGAGGCTGCAGGCGACCCAGAGGAAGTGGGTCTCAGGGGTGGACGCGAACAGGCGAGCTCCGATGGGGATGAAGAGCCCGCCCAGCAGAAACGCAACGATCATGAAGATCGCCGAGCGCGTGGTGGAGACAAGATTTTCGCGTGAAAGGAGAAATGCAGTTAATGCTCCGACGACGCCTCCGGGAATGCGGAAGGTGACAATGAGGATCATGGTGAGCGTCGCGGAGATGACGATGCGCGCCACAAGTGCGCCGCGGCCGGGATAGGGCGCAAGTTCGTTTTTGAGGAAATCGGAGAACCAATTGCGAAAGCGCTCCGGGGGCGGAAGACGATTCGGCTGGGAGGCCATGCTACTTTCCTGAGTCGAGATGAGCGTAGCCGCGGATGATGACGGTGGCCGACTCGCCGAGGCGGAAGGCATCAGCCGGCCCGTTCAGAATGCGGATCCGCACAGGAAAGCGCGAGGCGAGGTGCACCCAGTTCAGGGTGCGTTGCACGTCAGGCAGGCCGGGAGCAGTGAGACGGCCAACGAGGTCGCTGTCTGGGGTGACACCGAATCCCACGCTGTCGACAACGCCGTCATAGCGCACGCGCGGGCGGGACATGACATAGACGTCGGCGCGCATTCCGGGCTGAATATGGCGCAGCTGAGTTTCGCGGAAGTTGGCGACGACCCACCAGACACGGGTATCGATGAGGGTGAAAATCCGTTCGCCGGCGTTCGCGTAAGCTCCCTGTGAAATGGTGAGGTTGGTGACGCGCGCGTCAAAGGGAGCGACGACGTGACAATTGTCGAAATTGTATTGCGCCGTATCGATGGCGGCCTGCTTGCCCGGCAGCTCTCCCTGGAGGGGCCTGAGCGTAGTCACGTTATGGGTCGCCTGCTGGACTTCCTGATGGCTCTGATCAAGGACTGCCTGCGCCTGCCTGTACTGCGCCTGCGAAGCGAGGAGGCTGGCTTCGGCGAGGGCCAGTTGCGACTTGCCCTGATCCACGGCCTGCATGCGCGAGATTTCGAGCGTGCGGGCCTGATCCACCTGGTCTACGGTGACGAACTGACGGACCAGGAGCGGCTCAATACGGTGGAGATTGTCTGAGGCGTATTTGAGCTCAGCATTGGAGCGCTGCAAGGCCGCCTTTGCGCTGGCAACAGCCGCCCTGGCTTCTTCAATGGCGGCGTCGGCGCGGGCGAGACTGGCTTCAGCGCTTAAGACACTGGTCCTGGCAACATCGACGCCGCTGGATTTGCC
This sequence comes from Acidobacteriaceae bacterium, assembly GCA_049585375.1. Lineage (GTDB taxonomy): Bacteria > Acidobacteriota > Terriglobia > Terriglobales > Acidobacteriaceae > Palsa-343. The sequence goes on along the minus strand of JBAUZR010000004.1, from coordinate 871 downwards.
GGCAATGAGACGGCGCTCATCGCCGATCTGGCCTTCAAGCGCACGCTGATCGGAATGGGCGCGGGTCAAAGCATAGGCGTAGGGGCGATCGTCGATATCGAATAAAGGCGCGCCCACTTTGACCAGTTCATTATCGGAAACATACAGATGCGTCACCGGACCATTGACCAGGGGCGCCATGCCGATGTAGTTCGCAAAGACCTCGGCGTCGTCAGTGCGCGGACTGAGGTCGATCTGCTGAATCACGAGCAGCGCGGCGGCGACGGTGCAGATCATTACAGCAATGCTGATGGCGCGGCCGATGATATGTAAGCGGGCGTGCGACGGATCGGGCGGCATTCGTCCTCCAGTCAGCTAAAGAAGATGAGCCAGAGCGCACAGGCAGAGAAGAGGGCAATGGACGGATAGACGACGACAGGCCAGAGAATCTCCTTGTCGAGTGAGAAGCGGACAAAGATGCGATTGGAGACAGCCGAGAGGACGACACCCGCGAACAGGCAGATGAGCCAGGACGGGAAGAAAGATCCGAGAATATTGAACGTCGGCGAGCGCCGGCAGCCCGCGAGTTCGATCACGAGCAGCGCGCTCGACAAAGTCAGCCATGGGCGAGAGTGGTTCACGGGTTCGTCCGGCTCCGTTCGTATGAGTTCATATTCATGGGACAGGACTCCAGTGCTGCACCTGAATGAGATCGCCGGTACGGAAAGCAAGGCTGGTGACCTGGAGAAGCAACTGTGTCCGCGCTGCAATGTCTTCCGAGCGGGCCTCGGCCAGGACTTTTTGCGCCGAGACGACGTCGAGGAGATTGCGGACGCCATAACCATAGGCTTCGTGCGCGGCTTCATACGATTGCTGAGAGGCGGTCAGGAGG
>JBAUZR010000003.1:0-2182 GCA_049585375.1 Acidobacteriaceae bacterium | reverse complement strand
ACATAGGAGACCCCGATCACCGCCCGAAGCAGATCGGAGGCGTCGACGTCTCTTCGCACATCGCCGCTCTTTTTCGCGCGCTTCACTAACTCATCGATTGCTCCCTGGACCACGCTGCGAGAACCTTCATACAGCCTGGAAGGACCTCCGCTAACGCTGTTGAGAGCGGGCGCAATGATGTGCTTTGCCGCGATATAGTCCACAAACAGCAGCAACCAGGCGCGCAGGGCCTCAACCGGGGCCATCGCTGCAGCGAACCCGTTCGCCGCAGCCGCCAGCTTTTCCACCTCGCTCCGGTAGACCGCTTCAATCAGCGCATCCCGTGTAGGGAAATGCCGATACAGGGTGCCGGCTCCAACACCCGCCTGCTTCGCCATGTCGTCCAGACTGGCGTCGGCGCCGTAGCGCGTAAAGGCCTCTTTGGCCACTTCGAGAATACGCTCGCGGTTGCGCAGAGCATCCGTTCGCGGCTTTCGATGAGCAGGTTGGGAACGCTTCTTCTGCATTTCCAAAAATCTTGCAACCGGAGATAGTCTCCGATTATCTGTTAATTCGGAGAACATCTCCGTTTTAATCGCAAAGATACCCGCTCGTCAATGCTCGATGAAATGAGATTGAGGAGGTATATATCGTGGTTTCGTCACAGCTGCCACAGGTTTCGCTGGATCCGGAATTGCCTCGGACCCGAGCCACGCTGGGCTGGACCCCGACGGGTCCCAACCGTCTCACCGATCCTGGAAATATGCGTTATACGCAGTCATGAACAAGGGCACAAGGGCGTGCGTACAAGCCACGTTACTCATCCAATTTGAGAGGACTCAATATGAAGAAGACATGGTTCATCACAGGCGCTTCTCGCGGCTTTGGCCGCATCTGGGCCGAGGCTGCGCTCCGGCGCGGAGATAAGGTCACAGCCACCGCGCGAAGGCTGGAGGATATCGCGGACCTCAAAGAACGCTTCGGAGACGCGGTCCTGCCTATGGCCCTCGACGTAACCAATTCGGAGCAGGTGGCTCAGGTCGTTCAGCAGGCGTTCAGGCACTTCGGCAGGCTGGATGTTCTGGTGAACAATGCCGGCACAAGCCTTTTCGCGGCTACAGAGGAGGCGAGCGACGAACAGATCCGCGACTTGTTCGACGCCAACTACGTCGGAATGGTTCGAGTGCTGCGAGCGGCCCTGCCTCTGCTGCGGAAACAAGGGAGCGGACACATCCTCGGCGTTTCGAGCGGCCTTGGGATTACCGCGCTCCCGCTCATCGGCTTTTACTGCGCCACGAAATGGGCAGTCGAAGCACTGCACGAAAGCCTGGCGCAGGAGGTGCGACCCTTCGGCATCAAGGTGACACTGGTTGAGCCAGGAGCTTACGCAACTGATTTCGGCAAGTCGGCAGAGATCGCGAATGCTTTGGAGCCATACGCGGAGTTTCGCAAGCAATTTCTGACGCATCTCGCCGGAATGGAACGGGGCGAACCCGCGGCGACCTCAGAAGCCGTCCTGAAGCTTGTGGACGCGGACAATCCACCGCTGCGACTCGGACTGGGCAACTCGATCCTGCCAAGAGCACGCGCCGCGTATGCAGAGCGACTGGCCGAATGGGAAGCGTGGGAGCAAGTGTCGAATGCGGCTATGGGCGAACCTCAGAAACCGGCGACAGAATGGATCGAACAGCTGGCCAGGCATGATGCTGCGGATGAGTCCGTCCTCGCACCAGGCGATACCAGGTGATCCAGAGCTCGTCGGCGATGATGAGAAGCAACGGCGGATGACGAATGAGCGCACAGCGAACATCGCAGGAGGCTGTATGGCAGATACGAAGGGCCTGATTGAGCAGGCGTACTCCGCATTCAACCGGCGGGACATCGACGGTGCGCTGGCGCTGATGACGGAAGACGTGAGCTGGCCCAGGGCTTCAGAGGGCGGCAAAGTTGTCGGAAGAGAAGAGATTCGCGCCTATTGGACGCGACAATGGGGCGAGTTCGATCCCCATGTCGAACCGCTGGCCATCACTGAGGCGGACGGAGGCAAGGTCCGCGTCAAGGTGCGCCAGCTTGTCAGGAACCTCCAGGGCGATGTTCTTTCGGACAGCGAAGTTCTCCACGTATTCACTGTGAACAGCGGCCTTATCGCAGCCATGGACCTTGGCGATGAACCCGATCGAACTGCGGGTCCGTCCGCCGCCTT
>JBAUZR010000002.1:0-10216 GCA_049585375.1 Acidobacteriaceae bacterium | reverse complement strand
TCCGGAAAAATCACCTTTTGGCTTCTCTGCTGGGTGGCGCTCTGCGGTTCCTGGTTGCGGTCGCAAACTTCTCCATCGACGGAGCAGATCGAAGCGCACGCGCGGCTGGCCCATCAATACCTGGCGGAGCGGCGGCCGGACCTCGCTGTTCCGGAGTTGCAGAAGGTGGTCGCGCTGGATCCCAATAACCTGGACGCGCGGGTGAACCTCGGCGTTTTGCTCTTCTTCCGCGGCGATTATCCAGCGGCGATCCCGCAGCTGCGCGCTGCCGTTGCCATCCAGCCTGATTTGTGGAAGCAGCGAGCCCTGCTCGGCCTGGCCGAAAAGCAGGTGCGCGACGACGCCAGCCGCGCCGATCTGGAAGCAGCCTTTCCTCACCTGACCGAACCAAAATTCCAAATGGATGTCGGAGAGGCCCTGATCGACATTTACACGGCCAACGGCGATCTCGATAAGGCTGCCACCATTGCCTCCGACCTGCTCGCGACACGCCCCACTGACACCTCGCTGCTCTATATGTCCTACCGGCTGTACTCAGACCTCGCAGGCCGGGCTACGCTGACGTTGGCACTGACGGATCCAAACAGCGCGGAGATGCACCAGGTGATGGCGCGCGAGTTGGCACGGCACGGCGACAATACGGCTGCAATCGCAAACTATCGCGAGGCGATCCGTATCAATCCGCATTTGGCCGGTTTGCACAGCGAACTTGGAGACCTGCTTTATCATTCCGACGACGACAAGCTCAAGGCCCAGGCTCCGGCGGAGTTCGCGGCGGCGGTTGCGGAAAACCCCAATGACGAACGCGCCCTTCTCTCGCTCGGCATGATCGCTGCCGAAAACTCTGACCTGAAGACTGCCTATGCCGACGATTCTCGCGCCGTTCAGCTGAATCCGAACGACACCGATGCCTGCACCGAACTGGCCAAGGTGCTCGTTCTCATGAACGAGCGTCACAAGGCCGAACAGATGCTGGAGCAGGCAGTGCACGCCGATCCCAGCAATTACGTGGCACACTACCGCCTGGCTGGCCTCTACCGCCAGCAGGGAAAAATGGACCTTGCGGCGGCGCAGATTGCCGAATACCAGAAGTACAAACAGATGCAGGACAAGCTGCAGAAGGTCTTCGAATCGATGCGGGTGGCGGCCGCTAATCGACTTGCCGATGAGGATGCCGGACCCGAACACTGAACGGGCCGCGCATCCCAGGTCCTGGAGAATCGCTCGCTCCCGGGGAGTGGGAGACACTGGGTTACGAACGTCAGCGCCTGGACCCCAGGAGCCTATTGTCCGGATGGCCGGTCATACGGACAGTGTGCTTCCCATTCACCCCTGCGCTGAACGGACGCAACCAGAACAGCCTCGCCGCAACTCGCCACCCGGGCCTCTTCCGCCTCGTTCCCTAGTAGACTTTTGTGACGACGCCGTGGATCGCCTGAGTACCAAAATGCTTGGTTGCCGGCGAAGGCGCTCCTGAGCCCAGGTTCACGAACTGCATGGTCATATTCGAGTAAGGGACCGAACCCGCGACGAAATCTCCTCCCGTGACGCAGATCTGCAGCACCGAAGAGGGCGGGCTCGTTTCGAACGGCGCCGGACTCCCGTTTGCCGCCAACAAATCCACCGTGCCGGTGAACTGAAAGCCCTGGTCGGTTTTCGGACTTTCTGGGGGGAATGCCGGGCAGCCCACCATGTTCCAGGTGACTTTGGCGCCCTTCAAAGCAATGTGGTGCGTGTGCGCTCCGCGAGTCGCCGGATCCGTCGGACTGACAACTCCGGTCGTGACGCCATAGTCAGACGTTTCCATATTGAACTCGGCCAAAAAATCAGCCGTGTTCGAAGCCGTGTTCAGCGCGATCTGCCACGTGCCGCGCATCTCATAGGGACCATTCGTCACGGTAGAGGGCGTGTAGTCGTTCAGCAAGCCGCTGAACTGCACTTCGGGTTGGTGCCGTACCTGAGCGTAGGCTGGCCCTCCTGGCAACAGGAGGACGGACATCGCACTGAGGATCCATAGGGGCGTTTTGCTGCACATTTTCATTGGAAATCTCCGGTTCTGAAATGGGCGCTTTTCCCGCCGGCGCTCGGGTCAGTCTGGAAATGCCTCCCATGAATGACCTGGAATCGTACGTGGCGACGAGCCGCGCCTGAACTCCACAAACCATCCCCCCTGCGGCACACCCATTCAAGCGGCAACACGCAGAGAGGCCACATGCCGTCAAATGCCGTCTCTTGCAGTCCTGGTCACCAGCGTTACAATCTCTTCAACCTTCTGCGAGAAACGTTCTTGAGCCCCGGGAGATCGCTATGGCCGAGCCGCCGTATCATGTCCCGTCTTCGGACAACGCGCCAGATCGACGGCTCGATTCGTGGAAGGAGATTGCAGCCTATCTCAACCGCGACGTCACCACCGTCCAGCGCTGGGAAAAGCGGGAGGGCATGCCCGTCCACCGCCATCTGCACGATCAGCGCGGCTCTGTCTACGCCTTTGCCAACGAATTGGATCGATGGACGCACAGTCGGAAGTTTGCTCTTCCCGGTGAAAGGGACCGCGAGAGGAACGGGGTAGAGTCCGGTACGCTCGTGCATCCACGGGCGCCAATGGCGCCCTTCCGGCGGCGATGGAAATTCATTTTGGCGCCGCTTGCGCTTGCAGCGGCAATCGCGGCCTGCGTATGGCTCTGGATGCAGAGAACTGAGCGCTTCTGGCACAACCCGATCGCAGGCGCGCAATTTCAGACCGTCACCGATTGGGGCGGGCAGGAGCAGGCATCAGCGGTTTCGCGCGACGGCCAATTCGTGGCGTTTCTTTCAGACCGGGACGGACAGATGGACGTCTGGGTTACACAGGTTGGCTCAGGTCAGTTTCATAATCTGACACACGGCAGCGCTGCGGAGCTGGCAAACCCTGCGGTTCGTGTGCTTGGCTTTTCACCCGATGGCTCGTTGGTCACCTATTGGGTCCGCGAGCCCGACGCCGCGCACGGCACGAATATCGGTATCTGGGCGGTCCCAACATTGGGGGGTGAGCCGCATCCCTATATCGAAGGGGCGGCTGAATACGATTGGTCAAGCGACGGCCAGCTGCTTACCTATCACACACCCGGCCCCGGAGACCCGCTGTTTGTGACCACGGCCAACCAGCAGTCGCCGGGCCGGCCTGTCTTCACCGCTCCTGCCGGGGTTCATAATCATTTCCCGCTTTGGTCAGCGGACCACAAATTCATCTACTTTGTTCATGGCTCACTCCCTGACAAGTTGGACATTTGGCGTATCCCCGCCCGAGGTGGAGTTCCCGAACAGATCACCTCGCACAACGCGCAAGTCCGCTATCCTGTGCTGCTGGATCGGCGTACGCTCTTATATCTCGCTACCGACCCCGACGGATCAGGGCCCTTGCTTTACAGCATGGATGTGGAGCACCGGATTCCCCATCAGCTGACCACCGGCCTCGACCGGTACACATCCCTCGCTGCAAGTGCCGATGGCCGGCGCCTCGTGGTCACGCTTTCATCTCCAAAAACGAGTCTCTGGCGCCTTCCACTGGATGCCGCGCACGGAGCAGTCTCCATGCCCACTCCGATCACCCTGACTACCAGCAGCGGCTATCGACCACGGCTCGGACACGATTGCCTGTTTTACCTCTCTGCAAACGGTGCAAGCGAGAGCATTCGGAAGCTCGACCATGGCTCGTCGACGGAATTATGGCGCGGCCTGGGCGTCTCAATCATTGGCGGTCCGGCCATCTCGGCCGATGGCGGTTCTGTTGCATTTTCAGCTCGCCAAAACGGACGGTCGCTCTTGTACGTGATGCGGGCAGACGGCGGCAATCCTCGCGTCGTGGCCGACTCTCTCGATCTTCAAGGCGATCCTGCGTGGGCACTGGACGGCAAATCCCTCCTCACAGCAGCCGCCGATCATGGCGTGCCTCGTCTCTTCCGTGTGCAGCTCGGCGGGGGTCCTCTCGCTCTCTTCATTTCCGAGTCCGCGCTCGATCCGGCCTGGGCGTTGGACGGCAGCTTCGTGCTCTTCTCCGGACCGGACATCGGTACTACGTTTTCCGTTCAGGCAGCCGCCCCCAACGGATCCGGCCATACGCTGCCGCCGCTGACCCTGACACGAGGAGCGCGCCACCTGGCATTCCTGCCAGGAACGTCTGCCCTGGTCGTCCTGCAGGGAGGAATTCAGCACAAGGATCTTTGGCGGATCAATCTGGTCACGGGCGCCGAACATCGACTGGCCGAACTGCCGCCCGATTTTGATGTTCGTGACTTCGACCTTTCGCCCGACGGCCGTGAGGCGGTATTGGAGCGGGTGCAGGAACGCTCGGAAATCGTGCTGGTAAAGCTGGTTCCGCGGTAGCAGGAACCGCCCAGTGGCTCGCGTGCGCAGTCGATCCTGATCAGGCGCACAACGCGCTCTCCGAAGCGTCTACCGATGACTCGAGATTTTCTGTCGACCAGGACCGGCATGGATGCCGGTCATACGGCTGAAGACCGAGACGACCAGGATTGCGAGACCTGCCACGTTTCCAACCCGCGGTCACGGCGCTGGATAAGCGGCGCCCGAAAACACCGGAACCAGGTTGTTCAGCTTCGGATTGTTTTTCTCGAAATCGTCGGGATAGTACCCAAGGTTCAGCACACCCTTATCCTGCAGCAGGAGCATCTCCTTGTCGAACACGTCCGTTGCAATCGGTTTTTTGGTCCGCCAGTCCACCGACTGCAACTCGAACACCGTGTCGCGAATCCCGTCCTGCTGCGCGGCCACTCGGCGGTAAAGCCGGTTCAGCCAGTCGTCCGGCTTCTTCACATTCTCCAGTTCCGGCATCGCCATCAGGGCAACCGTGTTGTAGCTCGACAGGAACGCGGGCAGGGACTGCGCATACCACGTTTCCGCATCCGGATTCAGCACCGGTTCTGCAAACAGGTTCCGCGCCGTCGCCAGTTCAGGGCTCCAGGTCCGTACGCGCGCCGCCAGCTCATCGGTGAACGCAATCACTGACTGCGTCCTCTGCGGCCCGGGCGGAGGCGCGCTCGGTCCAAGCTCGTCCGTATCTCGCAGGATCGAGTCATCGCTGAAAAGGATTCCCGCCACCGGAGCGGCTCGTCCCAGATCCGCATAGATTTCGCCGACGATCTCTCGTGTCTCCGGCAGGTACGGGTTCAGGCGCACCGGGCTTTCCGCCGAAACGCCAGGCCTCGGCCGGATCTCCAGCCGCGCCTGCAGGGACTTGTCCGGCAGTTGCCACGCCAGCACCGGCATCCATGCGTAGACTTCTACCCCGCAGCGCGTACGCAGTTGCCAGGCCACGCGGGAAAACAAATCCGCGCGCATAGGCAGCTCATGATTCGGGAAATACAGCTCGCTCGGCGCGCCGGTGCCGTCCGGATCCGCAAAGGCCTGCAGCCAAACCTGGGTCGCACCGATCTTGCGGATCCGGTCCAGCAGCCTGCCCAGGTTCCGCTCCTGCTGTAACGGATTCGGATCGTACACGTAGTCGAGGTCCACCTGTACCGCGCGCACGTTGCCCCTCATGTCGAGATGATGCAGCGACCAGACCAGGTCGCCCACCGTGGGATTCTTCGTCATCACCAGCCGCGGAATCGCCGCAAGTCCGGTCACGCCGAACGGCCTGTTGGGAAACGTCACCGGCAGCCCCAGCGTGAACGTCACCGGCATGCCCAGCGACGCCGCAATCGAACTTGCCTCCCGGGTATACGCTCCGTAGGGCCACATCACTCCGCGCGGCGCCCGTCCCAGCTGTGCTCTGATCTCCTCCGCGCTGCGCGTCAGGTCCGCGCGGATACGTGCCGCATACTCCTGGTCCGTCTCGTAGCGGCCGGTCTTCGCGTTATACGCATGGACCAGCACGGCCGGAATCACATTGCCCTGGGGATTGGCCACGATCCCGTGATGCAGGTCCCACGTGTGCGATGCAATCTCCACGAGCCCGCTGTTCTGCATTTCGCGCAGCTCCGGCCAGGTGGCGAAATCGGCTCGTGTAAACAGCCGGAATCCGTAATCCACCGTTCCCCCTGCAGGCAGATCGGTCCACGCCCCCACTACGGCCATTACTGCGTGATACTGATATGCCTTCAGCAGCGGAAAGACCTTCGTGTAGGCGCTCTGCAGTCCGTCGTCGAACGTCAGCAGCACTGGCTTGTCAGGCAGTTGCTCGCCCTTCGTTCGCGCATCAATTAGCTGCTGGAGGCTGATGACGTGGTATCCATGGGCCCGTAACCAGTCGAAATGCGATGCCAGGTTGCGCGTACTGATCGCGTACTGATCCGGATCGAGTTGCCGGCTTCCTCCTGCGCTGATCTCCAGCGACGGCTCGGCGCTGCCGACAGCGGGGATCGGCGCGCCTCCCACATCGTCCCGTACATCGTGGTAGCACAGCACCACAACATTCGAGCTCTGCCCCCACGCGGAGAGGCCCACAAGAAACAGCACTCCGGCCAGCGCGACCGCCTTCATTGCGCACCCCATGTCAGTCCGAAATTCAGATCGGTATACGGTTCGCGGCTGCCGTCGTAAGGTTGACTGTTCCAAACCATCTTGCCGAAGAAGCCCAGCCGGCGGCTCACTTCCCAGTACTGCCCATAGCTGGCGGAGAATGCCGCACCGAACCCGTAATTCTGCTGCCAGTACGGCGCTGAGTTAATCGTCACTTCGTGGCGCAGACTACGCTCATAGCGCCGCCAGGTGGTCCATTTCAAGGTCGTCTGCGGGCCCAGCGAGAAATCCCGTTTGGGATTGAAGTAAAGCCGGTCCTCATTCTCGGAGTTCGACGACGTCCATACCTGCGGAGCAATCTCGATTTGCAGCCGCGGACGCGTCCATACGTCCTGGTCCCACCCCCCGGAGACTGCCGTTCTCTGGTTCCCGTCACTGTACAGTTGCCTCTGTACCCCCGCGGTGATCGAGCGCAGCTCGCTCTGCCTCCATTCCACGGTCGCGCCGCCGCTGCGCGCGTGAATACCGGCCAGTTCGGCGATCAGCTGCACATTCGATATGTCATCTGTGTCTCCCTGCGCCCGAACGGTCCATTGGTCCCCAACATTCAGTTCTGCTCCGGCGCTGACCGCGGCCCGGGCTCCGGCGCTGCCGCTGTCCCCATCCAGTTCCACCCACGCTGACTGCCGAGCGTAGTTGTAGCGGAGTCCGGCACCGGTGCGCGCCCGGTAATCGTTGCCCTCTCGAAACTCACCCGTTTCTCCCAGCGCATGGCCATACACTCTCCAGCGGCTGTCGATCAGCGGGCTATAGAGGTGCGCCTCCGACTGTGACGAATTCCCGAGATACTGTCCGTTCGACCACTCGTAGCCGCCGGATACGTCGCCCTGCCAGCCGTATTCGACCGCCCTGTCTCTCTCGAAGTGTTGCAGCGCCAAACTGTTTCCTTCGCGGAGCAGCAAAGGCGCCAGCAAAGCGGTCGCCTGGTCGCGCTGTCCCGCACCTTCCATAATCTCTGCGTCCTGCAGAACCGGAAGATCGTCCCGCTGCTCGAAGCTGTCCGCAATGCGCTCCTCGCGCATCGCGAGCAGCGGCCATCCCCGCGCCAGGTATGTCATAGCCATCGCGCGTCTCACCGCCGGATTGCCGGGGGCCTGGGCCAGCAACGGCGTCAGCCGCCGCTGCTCCTCGCCGGGCATACCGGCGAATCCCCGCATCTCCGCCGCCTGGATGCCGAGATTCGTATGCAGGCTGTTACTCTGGGGAGCCTTCAGGCCTGCGGACCGGACTGCCGACGGCGCATCCTCATACGAATTGTCGATCGTTCGGAAGCTCTGTGCGATGTGCTCCCCTTCGAACTGTGCAAACGCGAGGCTGCCCCGCAGATCACCGTCGTTCGGCGAGCGCTCCACGAGAACCCGATACAGCGCCTCGGCCTCTTTCGGGTGGTGCAGGGCCAGATAGGCCTCGGCAACCCGGGCCAGAGCGTAGTCCGGAACCGTGACTTTCACGCTCTGCAGCTGCTCCCACAACTGCACCACGTCCCGCATCCGATGAAGATCCGACAAGACCAGCAATTGATCGCTCTCGGCCTGTCTCCAGAGGGCGTCTCCGGTATGGGAGTGAGCGATGACGTCGTCCAGTTGAGCCAGAGCCTGGTCTCCTTCGGCCAGCCGCTGTGCCCACTTCTCGTCGCTCGAATCCACCCACCGCACGCGTTCGGCACCTGCTGCTGCTTCCAGTCGGAGGTGTTTCGGATCCGCCTGCTCGCAGAGCTGGTCGCCCAGCGTATTGCCGCCCGTTTCCGATACCACCTCCGCCAGCTCGCACTTCAGAGCCGGACTGTCCACCGGTTCCTGTTCCATCTGTTGTTCAACCATCTTCATCGCGCAGGCGAAATCCAACTGACGCATGCACAGGTAAGCTTCCCCTGTTTCCACGTCGCGCTGGCTGCCATAGTCCCGCACTAACGGTTGCATGAGGGTATTCGCCTCGCGATACCGGCCCTGGTCGGTCAGGACCATGGCGAATCCCAGGCGTGGCTGCCAGCGTTCAGGCGAGGCGGTCTGTGCCTGACGAAAAAGATCCAGAGCCAACTTGTACCGGTGGAGGTTCCGCGCCGAACGCGCCGCCGCCTCCACCACTCCGGCATCGTCCTTCGGCGTCCTCGAGCGCTCGAACAGCTCCACCGCATACTCGTCGTTCCCGGCCCAGTTCGCCACGATCGTCGTATCCGCCAGGAGCCGCGGGTCGTCGGGATAACTCCGCACCAGCACCCGCAGAATTGTGAGGGCGCCTTTGGCATCGCCGTCTCTGGCTTTGGCTACTGCAGCTTCCCGCTCCGCCTGCGGCGCTGTCGCCGTTGCCGCCGCACCCTGGGCCGCGGCCACAGCCAGAAGCAGGACGAGCGCCGTCCACGGTGCCACCCGCATCCTCATCACTCGCCGCAGTTCCCTGCAACGAGCCAGCATCCCGCCGGCACGCGCGCGACGTGTCATGCGAGGTCCCGCCGGATATGCCAGGTCTGCACCTTCGGAGGCTTGCGGATCATCGCCGGAAGCGTGTAAACGGAAGTGATTACCGCCATCATCATCCAGTAAAGAAGCGGATAGAACACGGCATCGGGTGCTGACCACAGGATGTCCCGGTCGTACCGCTGATCGACCCACGCGCCGATGATCAGCTGCGCCAGGCAGGTCGTGGCGATTGCCATGCCCCAGAAATTGGGGAACGGCGAGGCCCCGCGCGGGTTGTATCCGGACGCTATGCAGACGATCCAGAAGGTCGTCATCAGGACGAACACATACGACCACAGAATCGACCCACATGACTCGTAGTAAATCGGCCACATCCGCCGCAGCTTCCACCTGAATGGGATCTCGCGGTGCCGGACCAGAGCCTGGGCCAGACCCCGCGTCCAGCGCCGCCGCTGCTTCCACAGATCGCGGATATTCAGGGGAACCTGCATCCACACCACCGCTCGTGGTTCATATCGGATATCCCAGAACTGCATTTGCAGTCTCCAGGTCAGGTCCATGTCTTCGGTCGCCATGTGCGACGAGAATCCTCCCAGATCCAGCAGGGCGGTCCGGCGCACGGCGAAGATGGCCCCCGAGACCGTAAGGATGCGACCCAGCACCCGCTGCGCTCGCCGCTGCATGGAAACGATGGATGAAAACTCGATCGCCTGCAGATGCTGAAGCAGCGATGTCCGGTTACGAACCCTTGGATTTCCCGTTACGGCTGCCACCCGTGTTCCCAGAAAATGCGGAACCATATGTCGCAGCACGTCGGGCGATACGATGATGTCCCCGTCGATGATCAGCAGAATCTCTCCGCGACATATGGGCAGCGCATCGTTCAGGCCCATGGCCTTGCCCTCATTGGTGGTTTTGTTGAGCAGGCGCACTCGCGGATCGTGAAGAAACTTCCGCGTCTCCTCCGCGGTGTTATCGGGGGAGTTGTCGTTGACAATGATGATCTCGAACTCCGGATAGTCCATGGCCAGAAGCGCGCTCAGCGTGTGCCGAATGGTGGCGCCTTCGGCGAAGCAGGGAACGATCACTGAGACAAATGGATAAGGCCCTTCCATCTGCATCGGCGCTTCTTCCTGACGCCGGCGAAAAAACAGAGACAGGGAAATCCACAGCCAGCTCATGAAGATCGGATAAGCACCGTAATACTGAAGGGCGATGGTGTAGAGGGTCGAGTGATCGATGGCTCTGAAGCACAGCCACAGCGACCTCAGCAGTTCTCC
>JBAUZR010000001.1:0-11149 GCA_049585375.1 Acidobacteriaceae bacterium | reverse complement strand
GAGGTATGGTAGCGCGGAGAACCGGGGACAGACCGCGGGAAAGAACGGCATCTTACAATGAGTTAGAGAATCCAACGGACAGAACCCAGGAGCAGGACTCCCCTTCGTGCGACGCTTTTTCCTCCTCATTGTGCTGGCGGCCCTTGTGGCGGCCGGAGCCATTGCTTTCGCTCTGCTGGTGCCCGCGGGCCCGGAGACGCCGACGTACGTAGATATTCTGCCCGGAACGCCCAGCGCTCAAATTGCCGGACAACTGAAGCAGCAGGGGATTATCCGCAGTAAGTATGTCTTCCTCGGATTACGGGTGGCCCGCGGCGGGTCGCTGAAGGCCGGGGAATATCGCTTCGACCACCCTCTGCCGATGACCCAGGTCTGGGAGAAGATCCGGCGAGGCGAGGTGTACACGGTGGAAGTCACGATCCCCGAGGGATCGAACATCTACGACATTGCGGCACGTGTGCAGGCGGCGGGGCTGGGGCCAAAGGACGCATTTGTGGCAGCGGCAAAGCGGGATGCCTCGCTGGTGCAGGACCTTGATCCGCAGGCGCCGAGCCTGGAGGGCTATCTTTACCCGGACACTTACCGCTTTGCGCTGCACACCGATCCGCAGGAAATGATGATCACGATGGTGAAGCGTTTCCGGGCAGCGGCGGCGCAGATTGGGCTGACCAGCGGCATTCATCGGACGGTCACGCTGGCTTCGCTGGTGGAGAAGGAGACGCCGATCGATGCGGAACGGCCGCTGGTGGCCAGCGTCTTTGAAAATCGGCTGGCAAAGAGTATGCCCCTGATGACGGATCCCTCGGTCATTTATGCGGCGTTACTGGATGGGCACTACCGGGGAGCTATTTATCAGTCTGACCTGCAGGCGGACTCGTCTTATAACACGTATCGGCATGAGGGACTGCCGCCCGGACCCATTTGCAATCCTGGATTGAAGTCGCTGGAAGCGGCGATGCACCCGGCAGTCACGGATTACCTGTATTTTGTGGCGGCCAGCGCCGATCCCTCCGGGAAATCGCGCTTTTCGGCGACCATTGAAGAGCATGCAAAAGACGTGCAGGCTTATCGGCGCGCCGTTCGCCAGGCGGGCCAGCCGCAACCATGAGAGTGGCGGAGACGCCGCCGAAGCTGTGGATTTGATTGGGAGGATCACTCGCTGAAAGGAATGCACCGGATCGGGACCAGGCTTTCGCTCCTGCTGTTGCTGGCTTTGCCGGCACTGAACGGCTGTCTGTGGCATACGCGCAGAGTGCCGCAGGCGAAGATGCCGGTGACGGTGCTGACGGCCACTCCGCAAAAGCTGGTGGACATTATCAACGCACGGTACGACGCCATTCACTCGCTGAGCGCGGCGGTGACGTTTACCGCGACTTCCGGCGGGGTTCTGAACGGCAAGGAGAAGACCATTACTCCGTTCAGCGGCTATATCCTGCTGCGCAAACCGGAATCTCTCCGCGTGATTGGTTATCTGCCTGTGGTCCACTCTCCCGCCTTCGATATGGCGAGCAACGGCAATTCGTTTACGCTGGTGGTTCCACCGAAAAGCGAAGCCATTGAAGGGCCGAACGCGCTGACCCAGCCCTCGCAGAATGCGATCGAGAATCTGCGGCCGTTCATGTTTTTTGACGCGATGGTGATTCCGCAGATCGGTTCCGACGAAATCCTGTCGGTGACCGCGGACAGTAACAATCTGGTCGTCAACCCGAAGACGAAGAAGCTGGAGATCCGGCCGGAATACCTGCTGACGGTGCAGGAGCGCCAGGCAAACAGCCGCTTTACGCAGGTCCACCGCGTGATCCACATCAGCCGCGTGGATCTGCGGCCCGTGCAGCAGGACATCTACGATAACAATGGACAGGTGCAGACGCAGGCCCTTTATGGACCGCTGCAGACGTTCGGGACCGAGCGATTTCCTGGGACGGTCACGATCAAGTGGCCGCAGCAGCAGGAGCAGATCCTGATTACCATCCAGAAGCTGCGGGTGAATCTGCCGTTGGCCGACGATCAGTTCGAGCTGAAGATCCCTGAGGGAACGAAGATCAGGGAACTCCATTGACGGATCAAAGAGGCCGGTCGGTATAGAGGGTTTTGTCGGAAAGCTCCTGCACTTCGATCAGGCGTGATCCCAGCAGCTTCTCCACGTGCTCGTGAAATTCGTCGGGGACGAAAAGAAATTTACGCGGACCAGTTCCCCACTGGTGCAGCAGATCGGCGTCGCTGAGAAAGATGTGCGGCGCATCGGGGTAGTCGGAGCCCCAGATCATCGAGGAGCCGAAGAGCTTACCCTGATCTTCATCCTTGTCGGGCTGGAAGTACCAGGTACGGCCGTGCACGAGCAGCGCCTGACGGTGCGTATAGAAAATGATGGACGAACCGTCGGACTGGTCGCCATAGAGCATCAGCTGAGCGTCGGCGTTGGCCGGCTCGGCAGTCAGCCGGTTGATGGTATTGGCCATGGCCTGGGACGAGAGCATCGGCTGGAAGCGAACCAGCGCGATGTGGGCGGCGATGAGAATGACGGCCAGCGTGAAGGCGACGGAGACGGTGGATTCGAGAGCATGGCCACGCCGGCGGAGTCGCCAGGCGGCGAGAGGTCCGAAGAAGAAGGCCGCGGCGGCGAGCACGGCGGGCAGGCGCAGAGCGGCAAACGACGGACCGGTGAGATCGAAGAAGTGCGACATGGAAAGCGTGTAGCCGCCCACGCCGCGATGCGCCATCAGCGTGCCGATGTCGGCGATGTAGGGGAGGTGCCGGGACTGCCACAAGCCGTAGGCGAGCAGCGCGGCGGCCAGCAGTCCGAGGAAGACCAGCAACACATGAGCGCCCGTGATCCAGCCGTTGCTGTCGCGACGGCGATCGGCGGGGGCCTGCTCGATGGTGGCGAGCGAGCCGGCGATCAGCATAAGCACGGCGGGATAAATGGGCCAGGTGTAGTATTCCTGGTTCGTGGAGAGCGCGAAAAAGACCAGAATGAAGCCGGCGTAGATGGTGAGCAGGAGGCCGGTGCGCGCGCGAAAGCGGAGCTGTGCTGCGAGCGCTGAAGACTCAAAGGCGCTCATCTTTGGATCGAGAAAGTGGATGGTGTTGGTGGCTTCGTAACGCAGGTCGGAAGCGAAGAGGCTGCGATTGCGCCAGGCGCGACGCAGCGCTGCGGGCAGAAACAGGCTCCATGGAAAGAGCCAGATCAGCTGGCCGAACCAGAAGACCCACCACGGCTGACGGTTGTAATCGTGCGGATAGCGTTTGCCGAGGAAGCGCAGGAAGTGCTCGTTGACGAAGTAGAAGTAGAAGAACCCGTGCACATGGCCTGGCGAGGGAACGTTGCCGGAGGGGTTGCCGTAGTCGGGATTGCGCAGGCCGGCGAGGATGTGCCATGGGGCGCCGATCGCGAGGAAGAGCAGCAGGCCGGTGAAGAGATGGAATTGCCGCCAGCGCCGCCATTCTCCGGTGATGATCAAATACGGCACAACGGCGGCGACGAAGAAGACGGGAGCAATAAGACCTTTGGCGAGGAGAGCGATGGCGACTGACGCGTACGCCAGATAAAAGCGGGAGGGCTTGCGGTCTTCCACACCGGTGAGGAAGCTGTAGAGTGACAGGATCAGGAAAAAGGTGAGAATGGATTCCGGGATGAGGGTGCGGGTAAAGAGGAAAGTCCCAACTGAGGTGAGCAGGGCGAGTGCGGCGTAGAAAGCCGCGCGGTCGCCCCAGGCACGTCGGCTCCACAGCCACGCGAGCCAGGCGCAGCCGAGGACGGCCAGGGCCATGGGCAGGTGAGTAGCGAAGACGTTGAAGCCGAAGAGGTGGTAGTCAACGGCAACCATCCAGTCGGGAAGCGGGGGCTTTTCAAGGTAGCGGATGCCGTTGACATACATTGTGACCCAGTCGCCGCTGGTGACGATGTGCTGGGCGGCCTGGGCATGAGTAGCGTCGGCGTCGTCGAGAAGCGCGGGCGAGAAGAGGGCGGCAAAATAGACAGCCAGAAACACGAGCGACAGCAGCGTCCAGGCCCGCGCGGGCGTGGAATAGAGCGAGGGAGCGCTGGGAGCGGTCTTGGGAACTGCAGGAGCGTGGGGAAGTGTCATTTGTTCGAAGCCTGGCAGAAAGTTCAGAATATCAGTCTGAAGCAGCTGGATTGTGGGGTGCGGGGATGACGAACGATCTGCAGCTGATCCGCAAACTGGCCGGCGCGCTGCGCGAGAATCTGGCGAAGTGCGCCGAGGATCCCTATGTGGAAGCGGTACACGACACGCGCACGGGAACCCGCCGTCTGCAGGCGACGCTGGAGAACCTGGTGCGCGAGTTGCCGGACGGCGCCGAAAGTGAACCGTTGCGTGCCTCCGCAGACGCGACAATGCGGCTGCTGAAGAGGATTCGGCACGCAGCCGGACCTGTGCGCGACCTGGACGTCCACCGCAAGCTTCTGGAGAAGCTGATCAAGCGAGCGACAGGGACGGAGCGCGAATCACAAAGCAAGGGAAAAGAATCGGCTTCGGATCTGCCTGCGCTTCCGGGCCAGCCCGATATATTGGAGGCGCCCGAAGCGGGCCTGCGGGTGACGAACGTCGAACAAGAGGCGGATCACCTGGACAACTGGCTGAAGCGGCGCCGCAGGGAAGTCGCCGACGAGCTGCACGCGGAGGCAGGCGGTTTGGTTGCGAAATTTGACAAGCGGCTGGCGGCCCTGGAAGAAGCCTTGCGCAGTCAACCGAGAAAAGCGTCCGAGAAAAAGGCTCCAGGAATGGTGGCGCTGGAAAGCTTCGCGCGGCTGGCCACGGAGATGCAGCTGCTGGACGCGAGCAACCTGCATGACTTTCGCAAAGGTGCGAAGAAAGCGCGGTACGTGGCCGAACTGGCGGCGCAGGGTGATCAGGAAGCGGAGAAGATCGGCGCGACACTGAAGAAGCTGCAGGATGAGATCGGCGACTGGCACGACTGGCTGGTACTGGCCGAAGAAGCGCACTCCGCCCTGGGCGACCGGGCGACGGAGCTGATCGACTTGCTGGAGGCAGAACGAGAGAAACATTTTGTGGCGGCGATAAAAATGGCGGCGAAGCTGCGCGGACGGCTGATGGGCGAGTGGCAGGCAGTAGCGCGCCGGCCGGCGCAGCGAGCCACGTCGTCCAGGGTTAGCGGGCAGCGGCAGAGCGCGGCAACATAACTCTGCTCGTGTATCGTGCTGAGTGGAGAGCGGAACCTTTCGGGGATCATGCAGACTTTCGCGGCCATCGATATCGGATCGAACTCGTGCCGGCTGAAGATTGGCCGTGTGGTGAAGCACGAGCTGCGCACCGTACATGAGGATCGCGAAGTGACGCGGCTGGGCGCCAGTGTCTTCGAGGCGGGTCTCGTCTCGCCCGAAGCCATGGCGGCAACGCTGCGCACGCTGAAGCGGTTCCACAAGGCGGTGCAGCAGCATGGGGCGGACCGCGTGCGGGCGGTGGCAACTTCGGCGATGCGCGACGCGCGGAATTCGCGGGCCTTTCTGGCCTGGGTGAAGGATGAAACCGGCTGGAACGTTGAGATCATTTCGGGTCTGGAAGAAGGACGGCTCATCCATCGCGGCATCGTGGAGAACGAGGCCGGCGCCGGCGGCCGCTGCGTCCTGATCGACGTGGGCGGGGGCAGCTGCGAGGTTACGCTCTCCGAACATAAGAGCATTCGGGAGACGGTCAGCCTGCCTCTCGGCGCGGTGCGGCTCACCCAGGAATTCCTGCGGAGCGAGGTGCCGCAGAAAGACGAGGTTCGCCGGCTGCGGCAGTTCATCGACCGTGAATTGCGCCGCGCCTGCCGTCGCATCGACGCCAGCGGTGTGCGTCTGGTGATTGGGACCTCAGGGACGGCGGCGGCTCTGTCGGACGCGGCTCGGGCGATGGGAAAGAAGCGCGCTGCCAGGGAGCGTGACGGCAAGGATGAAACCCCGGTTGAGGTGGTGCGGCGCCTGACGGCCAAGCTGGCCAAAATGACAAACAACCAGCGCGCCATGGTGCCGGGGATTGGGCCGCGGCGATCGGAGATCATCGTAGCCGGGGCGCAGGTGTTTGCGCACATTCTGGAAGAACTCGGGCTGCGGGGCTTTCGCTATTCGCCCTTGGGCCTGCGCGATGGGATTCTGGCGCAGATGCTGGCGGAGCAGGACACGCGGGCGTCCGTGCACCAGCAGTTCGAGCGCGAGCGGTGGCAGGGGGTGCTGGAGGCGTGCCGCCGCTATGGCATCGATCCGCGGACGGCGGAGCCCGTCCGCCAGCACGCCGAACAGCTGTTTCGCGACCTCTCTGCCGTGCATGAATTGCCCGCCGAATATCAAACCTGGCTGCAGGCAGCGGCCATGCTGCGCGACATCGGGAAGTTCCTGAACCACCAGGGCTATCACCGGCACGCGCAGTACATCATCGCGAATTCCGAGCTGTACGGATTTACGCCGCAGCAGCGGGTCGTCACGTCGGCGATCGCGCGCTATCTGGGCAAGAGCCAGCCCGCTCCGGAAGGGCGCACCATGCGAGAGGTGCCGCCGGATGAGTACGAACATGTGCGGCGCGCGGTCGTACTTCTGCGGCTGGCGGTGGCTCTGAACCAGGACCGGGCCAGCGACGTGTTGCGGGTGCGGGTGCGGGTTTATCCCAAACGCGTGCTGCTGGAACTGGCTCCCGGCCGCAGCGGCGCGGAGCTGGAGCTCTGGTCGCTGCGCAAAGAAGCCGCCTACTTTCGCGCGGTCTTCGGACGCGATCTCTTCGTGGCTTTGCTGTAAAGGCCGCGCAGGATGCGGGGATCGACCAGCCAGTGCAGCGTGCCCGGCAGGCGCGCGCAGTCAATGCGAGCGATGGCGCCTTTGCGCAGGCGCGTGCTTATGCGACCGGTGGGCGACAGCAGCGACCCGAAGAACACGGCCAGGTTCGGATTGTGACCGACGACCAGGACATTGTCGTACTGCTGAAGGCTGCGGACCAGGTCGTGAAACTTCGCCGCGGTCGCATCGGGAGCAAGCGCGTCGCTGATTTCAATTTTGGTGTCGTAGCCCGTCTCATTTCCCACAAGAGAGGCGGTTTGCAGCGCGCGCTTGAGCGGACTGGACACGACGCGGTCGAATTGCACGTTGAGGCTATTGAGATAGCCACCGACCAGGAGGCACTGCTGCTTGCCTTCCTTATCGAGGGGCCGTTTCACGTCGACAACAGGATTGGCGCGGCGGGTGCCCGCGCTGGCATGGCGGAGAATATAGAGATTCATGAGTAAAAAAGGGCGAAATGCTTCGCTTTTAACCTGATTGTAACAATGGACTTGAGCGCCGAATGTTAATTTCGCGGGCCTCTCATGGAGGGCTTCCCGCCAAAAACCACATCAGAACGAGCGCGTGACCGGCAGCGGCGCGGGGATGGGACCCGGGTACGGTTCGGGGTCCGGCTCGGGTG
Organism: Acidobacteriaceae bacterium; assembly: GCA_049585375.1. Classification (GTDB taxonomy): domain Bacteria; phylum Acidobacteriota; class Terriglobia; order Terriglobales; family Acidobacteriaceae; genus Palsa-343. The sequence goes on along the minus strand of JBAUZR010000001.1, from coordinate 3,737 downwards.
CGGGACCGGGCGCCGGCTTCGGCTCCGGGACAGCGGGAGGACGGGGCGCGGGTTCGGGGCCGGGATCGATGCCGGGAATGGTGCCCGGCGTTGTGGCGAGTTCCATGGGGAAAGGCATCTTCTGGTGGGAGCCGGACGACGCAAGGGCGGTTGCCTGGGCGAATTGCCAGAGCTCCGTGACCAGAAGGCCACCAAGAAAAGTCTGCGATGCCACACAGGTGAAGCCGGAACCGGCAAGGAGCCTTCGCCAGGGGGGAATCCGGCGGGTTCGGAGGCCGGTCAGCACGCGGAAGGCGGCATAGAGAACGGCAATGAGAGCACGGGCGAGAGCGGCTCGCGTGCGGCTGCGGGAGGGAACCTGGAATTCCGAGACGATCCAGCGCGCGCCGGGAGCCAGGTGGGGCAGGAGCCGCCGGATGAGCGCTTCGGTCTCCGATTCGGTCAGGCAGTCGAGGAAGAAGTGGGTGGCGACAAGATCGTATCCACTTGTGGTTGGTGTAAAACTGCGCGCGTCGGCACAAAGGGTGGTGAGGCGACGTTCTGCGCCCTGATGCGCGGCTCGAGCCCGCAGCAGGCGCAGCATGGCGGGGCTGGCGTCAATGGCGTCGGCAGAGGCCTCAGGACAGGCCGCCAGAAGCCGTGCGAGAAAGCGGCCATCGCCGTCGCCGAGAACCAGCGCCCTGGTGACGTGCGCGGAGGCAAGAGTCCGCAGGTAGTGGAAGCGGCAGCGCTCGAGCATTGGTCCGAACGACAGGTACTCGAGGACGCGGTACGGGCGCGCCACTCGATCGAAGCGGGGCGGGCGGTCTGTTATCGCCACGGCACCACGAAAAGCAGAGGGGTCAGGAGAGCGGCGTCGGCGGCGACGCGGACCAGAAGCAGCCAGCGCGCGTCTTCCACCGGACCCATCTGGCTGGAGCGACGGCGGTGGAGTTGATCGAGAGAAAAGAGAAGCATTGCGGAGAGGCCGGCGCAGAGGACGAGGGCGCTGTCTGCCGGTCGTGCACCGGCCCAGAGCGTCAGGACGGCCGCGCAAAGGGTCAGGGCTCCTGCGGCCAGCGAAACGGAGAAGCGGCGAGCGCTGCCGGACTGCTCCCAGATCTCGATGGCAATGGTATTCAGGCAACACAACGCGGCGAAGAGCACGACCAGCAGGGCCATCTGGAGGCGCGATCCTGGTGCCTGCGACCACGCGGGGACGGCGGTGGCCAGGGCGAAAACCACGCCAACCATGACTTCGCGCGCGAACCATCGACGGGTGCGCGAGGCCAGAAGATGCACGCTTCCGAAATACAGCATGGCGACCGCAAACAGGATGGCGTCGTCGCGCCGGTCGATGGCCGGCATGCGCACGATCAGCCAAAACAGCGCCGCCGCCGCCGGCGAAGCCACCGCCAGCAGCGTCCTGGAATGGCGCGCATGAAAGAAGTGCCGCTCGCGGAGCTCTGTCCGAAACGCAGCGCCGTTGGGCAGCGGCCGTGCGTCGAGCAGGCGATCGGCTACATAAATGAGCCAGGTCCCCAGGCCGAGAACGGCGAGGGCGCTGATGGACGTGCGGACTCCGGCCGCATGCCCGAAACTCCACGCCCACAGAACAGCCACTGTGGGCGCATCCAGACTGAGAAGGTGCCAGTAAAGAGCGCACCGCAGAAGGCGAGAGCGCGGCCGTTCGCGGACCCTGGGGATTTGGACAGCAAAGGCCACACTCCCATTCTAAAAGTGAAACCGGTAGCGAAGCTGGCCGTAGATCTGGCGGGGATCATTTTCATGAAAGCCGCCGAAGGTGAGGCTGTTGTCCAGCAGGACGCGGGTATTCGCGACATTGGTGGACTGCGCGCTCACTGACCAGTTCTCGCCAATGGACTTTCCGACGGCGAGATCGAAGGTGGTGTGCGCGGGCAGGTAGTTGCCGGTGTAGGGAGACGGCGGAGCCGTGTATCCGTTGGAGAATCCGGAGCCGTAGTAGACGTTGAACGAAGCGTAAGCCTGCCTGGGCAGATGGCCGTTGAAGCCCAGGTTGAGCGTGTTGCGCTGATCGTGATCGAGGGCGGAGTAGCCGGGCACAACTGTGCTGGCGCAGTAGCCGGGACTGGAAGGGTCGTAGCAGATAAGACCGCCCGTGATGGGGCCGATCTGCTGAGCGATCTGATTGGAGTAGGCGAGGTGGAACTGGCCGTAGCGCCACAGGTGAGGCGAGCGCAGAGTGAGCTCCCAGGCCTGAATAAGGGCGCCCTGCACCGTGATGGGAATGAAGACGTCGGACTCGCCGATGTTGCTGTGATCGAGGAAATTGTTCGCCCGTGTCTGGAAAGTGTCGGCGTCGAGCAGCCAGCCACGCCACGGGATCTGCAGTCCGAACTGATGCTCTTCGTCGCGCTCGCCGCGCAGGGGAACAAAACCTGTGTTGTTGCCCTCCGCGTAAGCAAGGGCCGGGCCGGTAAGGCTGGTGAGCGGCGGCGGCTGGTAGAAATGCCCGTAAAATCCGCGCAAAACCCAGTGCAGGCGGGGAATCTGAATCGCCATGCCAATGCGGGGATAGATGGCGTTCTCTGAGATGGATGCCTGGAAGTGGGTCTGGCGCTCGCCACCAATGAGGGTGAGCCAGGAGGTGGGATGGAAGTTGTCTTCGAGAAACGCCTCCTCGACACCACCGTTGACGATCGAGCTATTGGAAAAATTGCTCGAGCTGCCATCGTTGAAGACAACCCCGAAGTTGTCGTTCTCGTGCTGATCGTAGGCATAGAGACCGGCCTTGATAGAGTTACGGGCGATGAGCGTGGAGTAATAAGCCTGCGCGCCGGTGTACTGGCCGGTCTGGCGGGCGGTGGTGGCTGTGGGATAGTCGTTGGCCGATGGCTGATAGAGAGCTTCGTTGTAGTGATAGAAGGGGGAAACCTCGAAGAGCGTATTGGAGCTGAGGGTGTGGATCCATGAGAACTCGGATAGTCCGTCAGTTTCGTGGTCGCCATCGCGCAGCCCTGCAGAGTTGTAGAGCTGGTTTTCCCAGTCGTTGGGGTTGGGATCGTAGGGAATCTGGTAGTAGTCGGTGCGCAGCTGAGAGACGGAGCGGAACTGATCGTGGGGGTCGTGGTTCCAGATGAATGAGCCGAAGCCACCGTAGCCGTTGGCAGCGTCGTGGACAGGGGTTTCGATGGGGGCCATCAGGCCGTAATTGCTGCGGTCGCCATTGAGGGCCGTAAACCAGGCGAAGCGTTCGGAGTGATCGCCGAAGCTGATCTGGTCATCAGTCTGGTCGAAGCTTCCGAAAGTGGTGACGAGCTCTCCTTCACGATTCATCTCGAAGCCCGTGCGCGGCACCACGTCGAACATCCCGTAGGTGCGATCGCCGAGGTCGGCACCATAGCTGCCGCGATCGATTTCGACGGTGTCGATATCGCGTGGATCGATCTGGGGACCGACGTTAGCGGCGATATTGGTGTTGGGGATGGGCACGCCGTCAATCATCCAGTTGAGCTCATGGCCGCCGCGCATGTGCAGCATATCGTGGGTCATGTAGGCGCCGGGGGTGTAGTCGGTGATCATGGCGAGGGAGTTGGTGCGGTCGGCGCCGGGGGTCTCCCTGATGTCGGTGCGGCTGATCATCGTGGTGGGGGTGACGGAGTCAGGATTAGCGCTGTCCTGCTCGGCATGGACAATGGTGGTTTCATTAGCGCGAGCAATCACGAGGGGAAAATGAAGGATGTCGGCGGAATTTGAGGTGACCTGGATGGTTTGAG